>CATEEE010000063.1 GCA_949499045.1 Marinobacterium sp. xm-d-530
CGCACATCGATGGCAAACGGACGCTCCCGTAAACCGGAAATGCAGCTGGATGATCAAGACTTTAAGCTCTGGGAAGGACTCAGAGCCTGCCGTAAGCTGCTCTCTGATGAGCAGGATGTACCACCTTATGTCATCTTCCATGACGCAACTTTGATGGAGATGGTGGAGCGCAAGCCAACCTCACTGATTCAGATGCGCCGTATTTCGGGCATTGGTGATCGTAAACTAGAACTCTATGGTGATGCCTTTCTAGACGTCATTAACGAGTCGCTCTCCAATGAGCGCGAGAAAGAGGTGGATTACCAGAAAGAAGAGGTGCTTCAGCTCTATCGTGCCGGCATGACAACCGATCAGGTGGCAAGGCAGATACATCTTTCTGAACAGCAGGTGTTCAATATTTTGGCGCACTGGATCGCGTTGGGTGATCTTGCTTTAACGGAAGTAGTTGAGTTGCCCCTGTCAGAGATTAGTCAAATAGAGCAGCAGATCTTAGAAAGTTCTGCCACGCATGGTGCGTCGCTCAAGCCCGTTTTTGAACACTTCTCTAATGTATACAGTTTAGGGGTGTTGCGTTGCGTTCAGGCAGCAATGGAGTAGGTTGAGATGGCTTGGGAGTTACTGCTCGCTGCGTTTATCTCTTCGACGCTGTTGCCAGGAGGCTCTGAGCTTTTGCTGGCTTGGTATGTGACTGAAACTCCCGTGAACTTCTACCCACTTATCACTACAGCGATTGTCGGCAATGTGGCTGGTTCGATGCTCTCTTATTTTATGGGCTGGTTGATCGCCCTAAAATACCCGCTGACGCTACTGGATAAACCACAGCATAAAAGAGCGAAACGTTGGATAGATCAGTACGGCGCTGTAACACTTCTATTGGCCTGGTTACCTCTGATTGGGGATCCACTCTGCCTAATAGCTGGTTGGTTGCGTCTAAATCCACTAAACAGTTTTATTTTTATCTTAGCGGGTAAATCGGTTCGCTATTTTGTGATCGCCTGGCTGGCGCTAGAGGTGGCTGTCTGATGTGGGGCTGGCGAACGATATCCTATTTGGCGCTGATGTTGTTGGCGATCGTATTGTGGTTTAATCGCCTGCAAAGCGAGTCGATCACACCGGATTGGCAAGAGCCTGTGTCACTCAGAATCTACCCTGTAAATGCCGATCAAACAATTACGACGGCTGAGTACTTAGCGACCCTGTCTGATAATGACTTTAACGACATCGAACAGTTCTTTGCGGATGAATCGAAACGTTACGGTCTTCGCCTTGATAAGCCTTTGTCGGTCGAGTTCTACCCAGTGGTCACGTCGCTTCCGCCTGAGGCACCAGAGTCAGCCAGTATTTTGGATTCGTTGTGGTGGGGATTAAGAATGCGTTTGTGGGTGGCTGGGAATGATGAATTTGATGCGGATGACAACACTATTCGCGTGTTCATGAACTACTATTCACCCTCTATAAACAGCACCGTGAAGCACTCCCTAGGTTTACAAAAGGGGAGGATCGGTCTTGTGAATGGTTTTGCGTCGGATCGTTTCCAAGGCTTGAATCACTTTGTGGCTGTCCATGAGGCGCTGCATACACTTGGTGCTTTGGATCGTTACGATCCCGAAACAGCCGAACCGATTTGGCCTGATGGATTTGCCGATCCGGTTCAGGTGCCGCTCTATCCGCAAACCCGTGCTGAGGTGATGGGTGGAAGGATTCCACTGGTACCTGGTGTTGCCGTATTGCCGTCGGATTTAAGTTTTGCCCGTATCGGTCCCGCGACTGCCATTGAAATAGGTTGGCTTGATCCCGTAGCTGATCAGTAAGGGCTGTCGCTTTGTTCTCTTTTCGTTATACTTGCGCCGCCTTTAACTAGGACCAGACATTATTTAGACCGGATAGACCATGAAAGACGAAACCCAGCAAGATGAGTTTAATCGTAAGCAGAAGCTTCGCTTCAATAAGCTGCATAAACGACTCAGACGTGAAATGGGGCAGGCGATAGAGGCCTTCAACATGATCGAGCAGGGCGATAAGGTAATGGTCTGTCTCTCCGGTGGTAAGGATTCCTACACGCTTCTCGATATTCTGATTAATCTCCAAAAGAGTGCCCCCATTCATTTTGATCTGGTTGCCGTCAATATGGATCAAAAACAGCCGGGATACCCTGAGCATATTCTCCCAGCCTACCTGGACTCTTTGAATATTGAGTACCACATCATCGAAAAAGACACTTATTCGGTGGTTAAGTCCGTTATTCCTGAGGGTAAAACCACCTGTGGCCTCTGTTCACGTTTGCGTCGTGGCACCTTATATGGCTTTGCTGATGAGATTGGTGCAAACAAAATAGCGCTGGGACACCACCGTGATGACATTATTGAGACGCTGTTCTTAAACATGTTTCACGGCGGAAAACTTAAGGGGATGCCGCCTAAGCTGGTCTCGGATGATGGTAAAAATATGGTGATTCGTCCGCTGAGCTATTCTCGTGAAAAGGATATTGCTGAATACGCCGAGATGAAAGGCTTCCCGATCATTCCTTGTAATCTCTGTGGCTCGCAAGAGAATCTTCAGAGAGCTTCTATTAAAGAGATGTTGAATCAGTGGGATAAGCAGTTCCCTGGTCGTATTGAATCCATGTTCAGGGCTATGTGTAATGTCGTTCCATCGCACTTGGCTGATGAGCAACTGTTCGATTTTAAATCCCTAAAAACCGGATTTGCCCACGGAATTGAGGATGAGTCTGCGATCCTTAAG
>CATEEE010000064.1 GCA_949499045.1 Marinobacterium sp. xm-d-530
AAGCAGGCTGCTGTTGCATCGTTCAGCATGGCTGCATCTAAATCGGTCACCTTCTCCAGCTCTTCGAGTAGATCGATTTTCGCCCACTCGGACAAAGCCTCTTTGGCTTCAATTAGCTCATCACCCCAGCCTTCAAGTGCGAAGGGTGCAGCAAGCCCAACACCGGTCACGCGACTGCGTAGAAGCTCATCTAGAGGATCTAGAAGTGTGTTGATGCTCTGCTCGATCTTAGCGTAAACCTCTTTCGGCGTTGGGAATGGGTATTCGTGTGACAGGCGGGTACGTATATTCCCCGTCATATCCATAAACAGAACCTCCAAAGAGGCTCGGCCGATCTTTACTCCGATACTGAAAGCCCCTTCAGGATTAAGAGCATAAGGAGTAGAGGGCTGTCCCAGACCACCACGGCGTTTAGTGCCTGCGATTAGAAGATCCTGCTCCATCAATCGATTAATAATCGTTGATGCCGTCTGCGGTGTCAGGTTGGTTGCTTTAGCGATTTCGGCCTTCGTCAACGCATCATGCTCTCGAATTAACGAGAGAATGAGACGCTCATTGTATTGGCGTACGCCGACCTGGTTTGAACCGGAGGCGCGTTGAGAGACCGAAGCACTGCGCATTATTAAATGTAACTCGCGTTTTCGTGAACACCCTGATCAGCTGCACCGGTTATCAACGAGACGATCTCGTTACCGGTCGTTTCAGCTGCCACTACATTGCCTACGATACGGCCTTGGCGGAACACAATGATGCGATCCACAAGGTTAAAGACCTGACGTAGGTTGTGACTGATTAGGATTAGAGGAATGCCCTGATCCTTTAGGCCACGAATAATGTTTTCAACGCGGGTTGTCTCTTGGATACCCAAAGCGGCTGTCGGTTCATCCATGATGATCAACTTCTCGCCCCAACCTGCAGCACGGCTGATCGCCACACACTGGCGTTGGCCACCCGACATGCCACGAAGTGATTGGCTTAAGTCAGGGATTTTTACGCCGGTCTTTTCAAGAAGAGCCTCAGATTCTTTACGCATGCCCTTTTTGTCCATCCAACTGAATGGACCAAGGTTGAATTTTGTCTTCTCTCGTCCAAGAAAGATGTTGGCCGGTACATCCAGTTCGTCTGCTAGAGCTAGATTCTGGTACACCGTCTCAATTCCGGCATCGCGTGCTTCAAGAGGTGAGTCGAAGCTTACCTCTTCGCCGTAGAATTTGATTGAACCGCGGGTACGTTGTTCAACACCAGTTAGGTTTCGAACGAAAGTTGATTTACCTGCACCGTTGTCACCCACAATGGCTACATGCTCACCCGGTGAAAGATCAAAGTCAGCATCATTTAGCGCGTGTACACCGCCGTAATGTTTAGTTAACCCTCTGATCTCTAAGACTTTTTGAGACACTATAAGACTCCTGAACGAAAGTTCTCTTTATTTGAATGTGACTAAATATGACTAATAATTAAGTTCGAGTCAATAATTAAATCAATTCAATTTAATTATTGACAGGGCGCCATAAAGTATTAGAAGATCGGTCTTAGGCATCGAAATAGACCGCCGAAAACAACAAAAAAACAAATGTGGAGATCTACACATGAAATTGAAAAAAATGCTTAGCGTAATGGCTGCTGGCGCACTAATGTCTGGCTCTGTATACGCAGGTTCTATCGGCTACATCACTAAATCAGCAACAAACTCAGGTTGGATGATGATCAACCAGGGTGCAGCAGACGCAGCTCAAGAAGCAGGCGTTGACTTAGTGACTGTAGGTCCAGCATTCCAAGGCGACCTATCAAGCCAGCTAGAAGTGTTCGAAAACCTAGTCGCACAGGGTGTTGATGCAATTGGTATCGCGCCAGTTGATTCTTCAGGTGTTGCACCAGCTGTAAACGATGCAATGGATGCAGGCATTCCTGTTGTTGCTATCGATACGGGCGTTTCAGGTGCTACAGTGACATCGTTCGTTGCAACGGATAACTACGCAGTCGCTAAAGTACAGGGTGCTGTTGCAGCTACACTAATCAACGATGGTGATGCAATCATCTACGTAACAGGTAACCAAGCGCAGTCTACTGGCCAAGAGCGCCGTAACGGCTTTGTTGAAGCGTTCAAAACTGCACGTCCAAACTCTGAAATCCTAGAAGTACCAACTGAGTGGGACTCTAACCAAGCTCAGGAAGGTGTTGAAGCGATCCTAAACTCACGTAGTGACATCAAAATGGTTGCTAACGCATGGGACGGCGGCACCATGGGTGCTAAAGCTGCGATGGAAAACCTTGGCCTAAGCGCTGGTGACGTTAAACTGGTTGGTTTCGACGGCGCAACTGACGCTATCGAAGCAATGGATAAAGGTTGGGTACACGCTGACACCGCTCAGATGCTTTACCAGATGGGTTACCAAGGCATCAAAGCTGCGGTTGCTGCATCACAAGGTAAAGATGTATCACCACGCATTGACACTGGTTTCTTCCTAGTGACTCCATCTACTTCAGGTGCTTACAAAGACCTAGTAGGTATCAAGTAAGTTTTACTTACACTCCGTCGAGATCGGGCAACTGCCCGATCTCTTCTTTAACTGTTTAAATAAACGGTCCTGAATAATGACTTCTACAAGCCTTCAAGACAAAGCGATCGGCGTTACGGTTTCTTTCTTCCGTAAAGAGTGGTCTGGCGCACTGCTAGCGATTCTGATTCTTGCTATTGCCATTGAGTTAGTAACTGATGGTAAACCGTTCTTCCATCCTACTAACCTGATGACCATTCTGAACAACTCGGCAGCGATCGGTATTGTGGCGGGTGGTATGACGCTGGTTATCCTGGCGGCGGGTATCGATCTCTCGGTCGGATCTGTAATGGGCTTAATCGCTGCAGTTACTGGCTACATTGTCAGCTACTGGGGCTTCCCACCTTGGTTAGCCATCATGTCTGGCCTAGCGATGGGTGCATTAGTGGGTATTATTCATGGCACGTTGGTCGCCTATCTCGGGATGCCGGCCTTTATCGTGACCTTGGCGGGTCTGTCGATCTGGCGTGGTACTGCTCACCTTTCAACGGATGCGCGTGCAACACCCAAGCTACCTGAAACTTTTGACCTTTTTGGTCGCTACAACCCCTTTGCAGAACTTCGCGCCGACTACAAAGCGGGTGAGTTAAGTGGTTTTATGGAGTCGATGGGTGCCTTTGTTAACGAGCACTGGATGGACTTCTTCCGTACTTTCCAGATGTCTATGATCATCTTCATCGTCTTCTTCATTTTGTTGGCGGTGGTTGTATCAAACATGCGTCTGGGTCGTTACATCTACGCGATTGGTAGTAACGAGCAGGGATCTCGCCAAGCGGGTATCAACACTCGTCTATACACACTTTACACCTATGTGATCTGTTCGATGGGTGCTGCATTGGGTGCTATGTTGTTCCTAGGTCGCGCGCCTTACGCGAAATCTGATTACGGTCAGATGTGGGAGCTGGATGCCATTGCTGCCGTGGTTATTGGTGGTACCTCCCTGTTCGGTGGTCGCGGTACGATCATTGGTACCTTTATGGGTGTCATCCTACTAAAGCTGATCAACAATGGCCTAACACTGGCTCAGCTAGAGACATTCTGGCAGATGGTAGTACTTGGTTTGATCATTCTTGTAGCCGTCGGATTGGATATTGTTCGTCAGTCAAAATCAGCGGTTAAAGTTCAGCGTATGTTAGGTGTGGTTGCATTAGTGCTTGCACTGTTTGCCTGTCTAACACC
>CATEEE010000065.1 GCA_949499045.1 Marinobacterium sp. xm-d-530
CCTGGTCGGTGAAGAGAACAAAGGTCTAGCCTACATGTTCACCATGATGAACCATGCACGTCAGTCGGTTGGTCTGCAGGGCTTGTCGATCTCTGAACGCGCTTATCAGCAAGCAGTTGCTTACGCGAAAGAGCGCACCCAGGGCAGCCGTAAAGATGGTTCAAAAATGCCTATTATTGAGTACCCCGATGTCCGCCGCATGTTGATGGCGATGCGCTCGGGTTGTGAATCGATGCGCGCTCTAGCTTTAGTGGCTGCCGCTGAGATTGATCGATCGCACATTGACGGTGATCAAACCGCAGCTAAAGCGCGTGTCGAACTGTTAACACCGATCGTTAAAGGTTGGATGACGGAGATGGCTAATGAGCTAACTTCGCTCAACATTCAGGTCCATGGCGGTATGGGCTTTATCGAAGAGGCTGGCGCTGCTCAGCACTACCGTGATGCGCGTATTCTAGCCATCTACGAAGGGACTAACGGTATTCAGGCGCTGGATCTAATTGGCCGTAAAACGTTAAGCGATAACGGCGCAGCGTTGACTGATCTGCTTGACGAGATGGCCGGTATTGAAGCCGACTTGCGAGCGAGCGGACTGGATAAAATGGCTAACCGTATTGTCGCGTCTGTGACTCGTGCACGAGAGATTCGTGAGTTTATTCTTGATCGTGCTGCTGCCGATCGCACATTGATGGGTGCTGTAGCGTTCGATTTCTTAATGCAGATGGGTTACCTCACAGGTGCCTACCTAATGGCAAAAGAGGCCATTCGCGCTAAAGCATTAGCCGGTGCAGGTTCCGCCTACTCGGATGAGTTTTTGGCGGCCAAGGTTGCTACAGTTCGCTTTTACGCGGAACACTACTTGCCACGAGCAGAAGCACATGCACAGACAATAATGACGGGTCTTGATGCCGCATTTGTGCTGACTGACGAACAGTTTTAATTTCCATTTCAGTGATTGAGTCGTTTTAGGAGAGATCAATGGATTATGAAGTAATGGACTTTGATGTCCTGATTGTAGGTGCAGGCCCTGCGGGACTTGCAGCTGCTTGTAAGATCAAACAACTCAACGCTGATCTGATGGTTTGTGTGGTTGAGAAAGCGGCTGAGGTGGGCGGTCACATCCTGTCAGGCGCAGTGGTCGATCCTAAAGCATTGACTGAACTCTTTCCCGATTGGAAAGAGCAGGGCGCACCACTGGTCACTGAAGCGAAAACGGACGAGATCGTTCTCCTTAAAAATGAGACAAAATCGATTACGGTGCCTAACTTTGCAGCACCTAAAACGATGCACAACCAGGGTTGTTATATCGCCTCTGTTGCCAATGTGTCACGTTGGTTGTCTGAGCAGGCTGAAGCTCTGGGTGTTGAGGTGTTTCCTGGCTTCCCAGCGGCTGAAGTGCTGTATAACGAAGATGGCAGTGTCAAAGGTGTACTCACCGGTGCAATGGGCATTGGCGAAAATGGTGAAGAGAAAGATAGCTACGTGCCGAGTATGGCGCTCCAGGCTAAGTTCACACTGTTTGCGGAGGGTTGTCGCGGCCATCTTGGTAAAGAGCTAATCAGTCAGTTCAATTTGGACGAGGGTAAAGATCCTCAGCACTACGGACTAGGTATTAAAGAGCTCTGGGATATCGATCCTGCGCACCATAAAGAGGGCTTAGTCATTCACGGCTCTGGCTGGCCTCTAAGTGACGGAACTAGCGGTGGCTTCTTCCTATACCACGCTGAGAATAATCAGGTTGTTGTGGGTCTAATTGTTGATCTGAACTACTCAAACCCTTGGGTCAGTCCTTTCGATGAATTCCAGCGTATGAAACACCATCCTAAACTTGCTCAGTATCTAGAGGGTGGTAAACGCGTCTCGTACGGTGCACGTGCTATCGCTAAAGGTGGTTACAACTGTCTTCCAGAGATGACCTTCCCGGGTGGTCTATTGATCGGTTGTGATGCTGGTACCTTGAACTTCTCGCGAATCAAAGGCGTTCATACAGCCATGAAGTCTGGCATGTTGGCGGCTGAAGCGGTGGTCACTGCAATCGCTGAAGAGTCGAATACCGCAACGACATTCAACGAGCTCTATAAAAACTCTTGGCTCTACCAAGAGTTGTACAGCTCGCGCAACTTTGGCCCAGCTCTTCACAAGTTTGGTCCAATTCTAGGTGGCGCATTCAATACGCTGGATCAGAACATCTTTGGTGGTCGTATCCCAGTGACACTGCACGATACGCACGTCGACCATGAGATGCTGCGTCCAGCAAGTGAATGTACGAAGATCGATTACCCTAAACCGGATGGAAAGCTCTCATTTGATAAGCTCTCGTCAGTGTTTATTTCTAACACCGTCCACGAAGAAGATCAGCCATGTCACCTTCAGTTGAAGGATGCGTCAGTGCCGATCAGCGTTAACTTTGCTCAGTATGCAGAGCCAGCGCAGCGTTACTGCCCAGCGGGTGTATATGAAGTGCTAGAAGATGAAGCCGAGCCACGTCTTCAGATTAACGCAGCCAACTGTCTGCACTGTAAGACCTGTGATATCAAAGACCCAACGCAGAACATTCGTTGGGTGGCGCCAGAAGGCGGCGGTGGCCCTAACTACCCGAACATGTAAAACAGAGAGTGGCCCAACGGCCTAGTTGTTAATCAAAAAAGAGAG
>CATEEE010000066.1 GCA_949499045.1 Marinobacterium sp. xm-d-530
GGTCGCTCCAATGATGACGCAGCGCGTCGCTTTATCAACCTGGTCGATGAGTTTTATGACAGCGGTGTGAAATTGATTATCTCAGCCGAAAAACCCATTCATGAGATCTACACAGAGGGTCGTTTGGAGTTTGAGATTGAGCGAACTAAGAGTCGTCTTCTTGAAATGCAGTCTCATGAGTATCTTGCGAGAGAGCATAGAGCGTGAGTTGAAAGTGGGTGACAGGCTGAAACCAGTCACCGAATGTGCTCTCTACAAAGTGCCCGTGTCTGGCATCAGCCTGACACGACTCTATCCGCGGTTTCCCAGAGTCTAAAGCAACGCTTCTTGATACCTAAAAATAATTTCAATTTACACTGGTTTTATAAGTAAAAATTCCTGTATAATCCGCGCTCCGCGTAATTGCGGAATGGAAGGTTGTGATTACCACACAACAAATAATTATAAGGTAAGTCGGGATCTATCCTCGATTTTGATTCGAGACTTATAGTAGGAAAATACAATGTCATACACTGTTAGCGCTAAGCCAGCCGAAGTAAAACGCGACTGGTACGTTGTTGACGCAGAAGGTAAAACCCTTGGTCGTCTAGCAACTGAAATCGCTCGCCGTCTGCGCGGTAAGCATAAAGCGGAATTTACTCCGCACGTTGATACTGGCGATTACATCGTCGTTGTTAACGCTGAAAAAGTACACGTTACTGGTAACAAACGTAACGATAAAATGTACTACCGTCACTCTGGTTTCCCGGGTGGTCTTAAAGAAGCAAACTTCAATAAGATGATCCAGACTTTCCCTGAGCGTACGATTGAACTTGCTGTTAAAGGCATGCTGCCAAAAGGCCCTCTAGGTCGTGCGATGTACAGCAAGCTGAAAGTATATGCAGGTACGGAACATCCGCACACTGCTCAGCAGCCTAAAGAATTGAACATCTAAGGGAAAACGAACAATGGCAACTACTCAGTACTACGGCACTGGCCGTCGCAAAACTTCCACTGCCCGCGTTTTCCTACGTCCAGGCACTGGTTCTGTTTCTATCAACAATCGTACTCTTGAGCAGTACTTCGGTCGTGAAACTGCACGTATGATCGTCATGCAGCCACTTCAACTGACTGAAACTGCTGAGAAATTTGACGTATACGTAACGGTATCTGGCGGTGGCGGTTTCGGCCAAGCTGGTGCTATCCGTCACGGTATCACTCGCGCTCTAATGGAGTACGATGAGACTCTACGTCCTACACTTCGTCAAGCTGGTTTCGTTACTCGTGACGCTCGTGAAGTTGAACGTAAGAAAGTGGGTCTACGTAAAGCACGTAAGAAACCACAGTTCTCAAAACGTTAATTCGTTTTCGGCTTTACAGCCACAAAAAAACCCAAGCAGTTGCTTGGGTTTTTTTCGTTATATCCTTATGATTATTTAGTCTCTCTAAAAGCCGCTGAATACGACTATTGGCGGGCCTTTCCTTGACCTGCCACCTTGATAAAACTGGGTCTTTTCTTTACCATTTCGCGCCAGATAGAGGTCTCAATTCGGTAGTCTGAGATCTCATGTTAAACGGATTTTATCTTTCGTTTCGCTCCGTCTATTTGAGGTGATCCCTCGATTAGACCAATTAAGGGAGAGTAGTTGATGAGCAATGACGGCGTAAATAAAGGCCGGCGTCGACTTCTAATTGGTGCTACATCTGCAGCGGGTGCAGTGGGCGCAATTGGAGTAGCCGTACCTTTCGTCGCTTCCTGGAATCCTAGTGCCAAGGCGAAAGCCGCTGGTGCACCTGTAAAGGCGGATATCAGCAAGCTAGAGCCAGGTCAGCAGATGATTGTTGAGTGGCGTGGTAAGCCTGTATGGGTTGTACGACGTACTGAAGAAGCATTGGCGAACCTAGAAAAACTGAACGGCCAGTTGGCTGATCCAAGTTCAGAGAAACCTCAGCAGCCAGAATACATTCCAGGAACCTCTTCACGCTCTTTGCGCCCAGAGATCATGGTAATGGTTGGTATCTGTACACATTTGGGCTGTTCACCAACTTACCGTCCTGAAGTGGCTCCAGATGATATGGGTCCTGAGTGGTTGGGCGGCTTCTTCTGTCCATGTCACGGTTCACGTTTTGACCTGTCTGGTCGTGTTTATGCGGGTGTTCCTGCACCGACTAACCTGGTCATTCCTCCTCACTCTTACCAAGATGACAACACGCTTGTTATCGGTGTCGATACGGAGACTGCATAATGGCTGGTTCACGCAATAAGGGTAATCCAGGCTTGATGGGCTGGATTGATGATCGTTTCCCAGCAACTGCGCTTTGGGATGATCACCTAGCAAAATACTATGCGCCAAAAAACTTTAACTTTTGGTATTTCTTTGGCTCTTTAGCGCTATTAGTTTTGGTCAACCAGATCCTAACCGGAATTTGGCTAACGATGAGCTACAATCCAAGCGCTGAAGGTGCATTTGCTTCCGTTGAATACATCATGCGTGATGTTGAATACGGTTGGTTACTCCGTTACCTGCACTCCACCGGTGCATCAGCCTTCTTTGTGGTTGTCTATCTGCATATGTTCCGTGGCATGCTTTACGGCTCATACCGTAAGCCTCGTGAATTGGTGTGGCTGTTTGGTATGACTATCTACCTAGCCTTGATGGCGGAAGCGTTCATGGGTTACCTACTTCCATGGGGGCAGATGTCTTACTGGGGTGCTCAGGTAATTGTATCCTTATTCGGTGCTATACCTGTCGTGGGTGCTGATCTACAGCAGTGGATTCGTGGTGACTTCTTGATTTCAGGTATCACCCTCAACCGCTTCTTCGCGCTTCACGTTATTGCACTGCCAATCGTTATTTTGGCACTTGTAGTACTTCACATTATCGCACTTCACGAAGTGGGTTCTAACAACCCAGACGGTATTGATATCAAGGATAAGAAAGATGAGAATGGCGTGCCTTTAGACGGTATCCCGTTCCACCCTTACTACACAGTCAAAGACATTGTCGGCGTTGTCGTCTTCCTGTTTGTATTCTGTACGGTAGTGTTCTTCTTCCCTGAGGGTGGTGGTTACTTCCTTGAGAAGCCAAACTTTGAGCCTGCGAACCCGCTGAAAACGCCCGAGCACATTGCACCGGTTTGGTACTTTACACCATTCTACGCAATCCTTCGTGCGATCACGTTCCCACTGTTTGGCTTAGATGCTAAGTTCTGGGGTGTCGTTGCAATGGGTGCTGCAATTGCGATTCTATTCGTACTGCCTTGGCTAGATCGCAGCCCAGTTAGGTCGATCCGCTACAAAGGTTGGTTGTCTAAAATCTGGTTGCTCGTATTTGCGATCTGTTTTGTCATTCTAGGTGTTTTAGGTGCGATTCCAGCAACGCCAGAGCGTACTCTTCTTGCTCAGATCTGTACTGCTTTGTACTTCGCATTCTTTATCCTAATGCCATGGTACAC
>CATEEE010000067.1 GCA_949499045.1 Marinobacterium sp. xm-d-530
AATTACGGGCGTCGCTCCATCGCTGTAGTTCTGTCGGGTACCGGTTCTGATGGTACTCAAGGTTTCCGCGAAGTTCGCGATGCAGGTGGTATTACAATTGCGCAACAGCCAGACTCTGCCAAGTATGACGGTATGCCTAATTCGGCTATTCGGGCGCGACTGGCTGACATTATTCTCTCGCCTGAAGAGATCGCTAATTATCTTTCTGACAGTCATCAACGCCCGGAAGTTATTAAATCAGGGGGTAAGGATGAGGAGACTGTTGTCTCGGTTGATACATTGATCGATCGTATTTTGACCGATACCGGTCTTGATTTCCGTCAATATAAGCGCGCTACTATTGAGCGTCAGCTATAGCGACGCATGTCTGCTCTTAGACTCAGTTCAATAGATGACTATTTTGCTCATGTTGATAAAGATCCAGATGAGTTGGAACTTGTTCAGCGAAGTTTCTTAATCTCAGTAACAAGCTTTTTCCGTGATGAGGAGGCTTTTGAGTCTTTAGGAAAGATGCTCGACAATATCATTAGTCAAGCAGAGCAATCTCGTTCTATCCGTATTTGGGTGCCAGCCTGTGCTACGGGCGAAGAAGCGTACACTCTGGCAATCATGTTGGCTGAACGGCTTGGTGCGACTCTGAAAGGGTTTGAAGTGAAGATTTTTGCTACAGATCTTAATGAGCTTAATCTTGATATCGCTAGACAAGGTATTTATGGCGATGCTTCGATCGAAAATCTGACACCCGCTATTCTAAGTACTTACTTTGAGCATGAAGGTAACAAATATCGAATCAAAAAGTGGGTTCGAGAGATGTGTATGTTTGCTAAACACGATTTGGTGAAAGATCCATCTTTTCTTAGAATGAATCTAGTAAGTTGTCGCAACTTAATGATTTATTTAGATAATTCACTTCAAGATCGTTTGGTTAATAATTTTCATTATGCTCTTAACCCGGGCGGTTACCTTTTCTTAGGCAAATCTGAATCCATTGGATCTTCGGGAGAAAAGCTTTTCGAGGCGGTCGATAAATCCAATAAATTATATAAGCGTAAATCTGGAGCGGTCTCCTTTGGTCGTTTCTCTTCTGCTCTTTCTAAAAATATAAATGTGGCTGAGCCGATCAAAAGCGCAAATCATCACACACCTGCTCACCGAATCGAGGATAAGGTCGCTTCAGCACTGATTGAGAGCTTTGCGCCGCCAAGTATTCAGTTGAGTGACAATTTTCAACCTATTAAGTATTTCGGTGACATATCTCCGTACCTTAAAATCAATCCGGGTAAAGCTAATTTCGACATTGTGAGTTTGTCACACCCCCAAATTCAAACCGAGGTCCGGGCCCTTATTAACCGAGCCTCTAGGGGGGAGCACGACAAGATTGATCACATTGTGCGGTTCAAGTTTCCTGATGATGTGACCTCTACCGTTAATATCTCTATTCAGCGAGTGGTCGATAACATCAGTGAGGCACGTGCCTATATCATAAGCTTTAGTCGAATTATTGAAACTTCAGTCGCTAATACTGATAACTTACCTAAAGCGTCAGCTGATGCCGGTGTTGTTGAGGAGTTGGAAGAAGAGCTCCAACGTACACGTGATCACCTACAGGCCGTTGTCGAGGAGCTTGAAACCTCTAATGAAGAGTTACAGGCACTTAACGAGGAGTTGCAGGCTTCAACAGAAGAGTTGCAGGCATCGAATGAGGAGCTTGAGACCACTAACGAGGAGTTGCAAGCTACTAACGAAGAGCTGACGACGGTCAACGACGAACTTCAAGCTAAATCAATTCTGTTAACCGACAGTAATGAGACTCTTGTGAATATTCAGAGATCACTTGATATGGGCTTGATTGTGGTTGATAACGATCACCGTGTTGCTCGCTTTACTCCGCAGGCAGTTAGGTTGTTTGGAATACTGCCAGATGATGTGGGTCACAAACTCACTAAGTTGCCTCGTCACATTGATGTCCCAGATTTCGACAAACTACTTGATGAAGTTATTCAGTCGGGTGCGCCTGTGCGTCGACAGCTAGATCGACAAGGTGAGAAGTATCTTATGAACATCAGTCCTTACCGTCGTGATCAGGGTATCATTTCTGGAGCGGTGCTTACCTTTACTGAAACCACCAAACTAAGCGAGTCGATTGATCACGCTTATTTAGTAGAGTCGATGTTAAACCAGGTAGGTAAAGCTATTGATCAAGGAATCATGATCATTAAACCGGGATTTGACAAAATCTTGTATGTTTCAGAACGGTTTGAACAGATTACAATGCGTACTTCTGATGTATTCCTGAGGGACTCCGATACTTACTTAGATATTGTTGATCATAGTGACAGAGAGCGTGTCGTGGCTCAGTATAAAGATATTGAGTCGCAGGGCTGGGATTTGACTTACAGTATTAAGCGCCGCGATGGAAGTGTCGTCAAGATCCATGACATTGCCAAACGTGAAACTGTTGATTCACATGATCATGATATTCTAACCTCAGTCATAACCGTCATAGAGTAGTACTTGACTAATTAACCCTATGATTCTAAAACTGAAAGCCTCGGTTTAACCGAGGTTTTTTTATAACTAAAATAAAACAGGGTTTTATAATGAAAAAAACACTCTTTCTTGCCACTGCTTTGATCTCATCGTCCGCTATCGCTGATACCCAACGTCTGGCTATTCATGTTGATGAAAACGATCCTAAGGTGATGAATTTAGCACTCAATAATGCGCAAAATGTTAAAGCTTACTATTCAGCGAAAGGCGATGATGTCATTGTGGAGCTAGTCGCTTATGGCCCTGGTTTAAACATGTATCTTGAAAACTCACCAGTAAAAGAGCGTTTAGAAACTCTGGGTATGGATGAGAGTTTCAAGTTTTCTGCTTGTAACAATACTTATACAAAAATGAGCAAGAAAGCTGGTAAGGATCTAGTGTTGCTTAGTGAAGCCAAAAAAGTCCCTTCTGGTGTTGTCCGTCTAATGGAGCTACAGAAAGAGGGCTATGCGTACCTTCGCCCATAACACACACACAGGGGCTTAGGCCCCTCTATTGAGACTTTGCATGCAGCTTTTAATTGCTGATGACAGCCCGACCTTTAGGGCTCAACTTGAATTTGTAGCCAAGCAGGTTGGTCATACTCCCATCGTTTTTGAAAACGGTCATCAACTATGGGAGTACATTCAATCCAGTGGGCTGAACTCCTATCTGATCTTACTGGATTGGGAGATGCCAGGTTTGTCTGGCCCTGAACTTTGTGAAAAAATTCGATTGGCTTATTCCCAACAAGCGATTCACATCATTCTTGTGACCAGTCGTGATGAGACTTCCAGTCTGGTTGATGGTCTCTCTTCTGGCGCTGATGATTATGTCACTAAACCTATTAATCGAGATGAGTTAGCGGCTCGTTTATCAGTAGGTCAACGTAATATTTTGCTTAGACAGCAGTTGTTACTGATTAATGAGCAGCGAATTGCCGCTGAAAAACTTGCCTCTGTGGCGCAGCTTGCCAGTGGGGCAGCACACGAGATCAACAACCCCTTATCCTTTGTGCGTTCCAATTTGGATTACTTCTCTAGCCAAACATCACTCCTATCCACATTAGATCAATTGCTAGCATCCCCGGAAACCACACTGCCTCAGTTGAGAGATTGGATGAATCGCCATCACTTCTCTGAAGTAATCAATGATCTTGAAGAGTTATCCCGTGAGTCGATGCAGGGCGTTGTAAGGATTCAGTCGATTGTTGAGGGTTTGCTCAAATTCAACTCAGAACATGGTTTGCAGCGCCAATCTATTGATTTAAGGCCATTGTTGAGTCAGCTTTTACCCGAGGGAGCCACCTTATCTCTTCCAGAGGCACTATTTGTCATGGCGGATCCTAAACAGCTTGAAAAGATGTTTGCTGCAGTAATCGATAACGCTGTTTTGGCGTCTGATGAAGCTAAAGATGTAAAAATACAGGGTCGTCTATTGGGTGATGAGGTAGAGATATCGATCAAAGACAGCGGTGTCGGCATGAGTGCTGAGCAAAAAGCCAGGGCATTTGACCCTTTTTACACCACCCGTCCAGTCGGTTCAGGATTGGGGCTGGGCTTAAGTTTGGCGCAAGGGATTGCTCGACAGCATAATGCTGAATTATCTCTGGATAGCCATTTGGGTATTGGTACTTCCGTTATCTATCGTTGCCATGCTTCCTAAAGAGATCTATCGGGGCCATGATGAGTTTGGCACTGTCCTAGTTTTAGATGACGGCAACTGTCGTTATTTAAGCTTTGGTGAGACCGATGAGCAGAGCTGTATCATTAAGCAGTCCCCTGAAGTGCCTCAGTATGCCTTTATAAGAGCAATGCTCTATCCTCTGTTGTTTCTTTCCCCTAATCGCGCTCTGTCACTGGGGTTAGGTGCCGGTTCACTTAACGGAGCGCTGCACTCTATTTTGCCCAACGTGAAACAAGATATTGTTGAGATAAGCCCTGAAGTCGTTGAGGTGGCTCACAAATATTTTTACTTGCCCCGTTCGAAACGAATCAACATTGAAGTGTCTGATGCCTACGAATATCTTCAAGGTCCAGCTAAACGAAAGTTTGATCTGATCACGGCAGATCTTTACACCTCAGAAGGGTTAAATGAGATTCAAGTTGAAGCCGTCTTCATTGATGCTGCTCTTGCTAGGCTGACACAAAAGGGGTGGTTGGTACTGAACTGCTGGAGTGATCATCGTGAGGTGCAAATTTTAGATACTTTGCGTGAGCGATTCGACTCTATTTTCAGTTGCACCACAGGGGATGGAAACTGGGTTCTATTCGCAACAAACGGACCGGTTGATGTCAGTAGCGCTCAAATGAAGAGTCGAGTCAAAGAGTTGAGTTCGCGTGCTGGCTTCGCCATGAATACGATCGCAAAACGAGTCAGGCAAATCGTCTAAATGCTTGTTTTTTCTATCCTGATTGAGACAATGGGTGATCTTAAACAGGAAGAGTGAATGGATCAGACACACACCAGTCAAAACCGACCAGAACCAGGTTTGGTCATGCTTCACTCCAACCGCCAAGAGACTCTAAAGTCCGTATTGGTCGAGTGGCTTTCTAATCATCCCCTGGGTCTTTTCGATAAAGAGGAGATGCTGGTTCAGAGTAACGGTATTGGGCAGTGGATTAAGTTCGCTTTAGCTGAAGATGAAGAGCAGGGCGGGGTTGGTATATCGGCAAATATTCAATTCTCTCTCCCTTCCATGTTCATTTGGCGCGCCTATCGATCTGTTCTGGGTGAAGAGGCGGTCCCTAAAGTCTCCCCGTTTGATAAACCTCGACTCAGCTGGCGTCTATTTCGATTGTTGAATCGACTGCCCCAAACAGCCCCATTCGAACCTCTTAATCAGTTTCTTAAGGATGACTCAGATCAACAGCGGCGTTGGCAATTGGCTCAACAGTTGGCGGATCTCTACGATCAATATCAGATCTATCGTGGTGATTGGTTGAATCATTGGAAGCAGGGTGGCCATGAGGTTTTTGATGCCCAAAACCGCTCACTGCCACTCTCTGCTGAAGATCTCTGGCAGTCGTTGTTATGGCAAATAGTCTGTGCGGATTTAGAAGATGAACAGTCTCTCTCTCGGCCAGACGTCCATCAGCGCTTTATTGAGCACTGTGCCAAGGGTCAGGTTAATCGATCAAAACTACCCAAACGACTTGTTATATTCGGTGTCTCATCACTCCCCAAACAAGCGCTAGAGGCGATTGATGCCTTATCACAACATGTGCAAATTCTTTTCTGTGTTCTTAACCCATGTAAGCATTACTGGGCCGACATTATCGATGGTCGAGACCTATTAACGGCCAAGAATCGAAGGCAGTTAGATAAGCCAGCCGAGGATCTATTCACACTTGAACCCTCATCCCAGCCACTACTAGCCGCTTGGGGTAAACAGGGCCGCGATTTTGTTCGTCTATTGGATCTCTATGATGAGAGTCGATCTTTTCAGAGTCAGTTTGGTTTAAATCGTATTGATCTTTTTGATGATGAAGCGAAACCCAGTACTCTGTTGCAGCAAATACAGCACGGCATTTTAGAATTGGAGGCACCTCAGTTTGAACGCATGTCGTTAAACAGTGGGGATCGTTCTTTGCGATTTGTTGAGGCTTATAGTGCGCAACGTGAAGTCGACATTCTGCAAGATCAATTGATCAGTGCGTTGCATGATGATCCGACTTTACGACCACGAGATATTTTGGTGATGGTGCCAAATGTCGATGACTATCGTGCACAAATCGAGAGTGTGTTCGGTCGACTCTCTTTCAACGATGAGCGGTTTATTCCCTTTTCCATCAGCGATCAAAGCCGTGCCTCTTCACACCCACTGATCAGTGCACTTGAGAAAGTATTAACCTTAAACACCCAGCGAATGGGGGTTACGGTACTTTTTGAGTTACTGGATATACCCTCTATACGGCGCAAGTTCCAATTTGATAGCGGCTCATTATCAGTACTTCAAGATTGGATCAATGATGCCGGGGTACGATGGGGGTTAAACGCTCAGCATCGATCTTTATTGGGCGTCACAACCGGGATAGAGCAAAACTCTTGGTTATTTGGGCTGCGTCGATTGTTAGCTGGATATGCCCTAGGTGAATCTGAGGGCGTGAGGGGGGTGGTTCCTCTTGCGTCAGTCAAAGTTGTCAGTGCGAATGCTGTAGGGTCGCTCGCTCGACTGTTAAGAGTGCTCTCTGATTGGTCTCTTTTCATTGAGGGTAACCATAGGCTTGATCTTTGGGTGGAGCGAATCGAGTCTCTGATGACGCAACTTTTTGATTGCATCGAACCTGATGAGCAGATGATAGAGGCGTCATTATTGGCTGAGCTCAAGTCGATACAAGAGAGAGCCAACTCTGCAGAGGTGCAAGAAAATCTGCCTATCCATCTCTTCAGTCAGCTTCTTATTGATGCTTTAGATGCCCCCGATCTTAACCGTCGATTTATGTCGGGCGGAGTCACCTTTGCCACACTCATGCCGATGCGTGCTATACCGTTTCGGCGTATCTATTTGCTAGGCATGCAAGATGGCGCGTATCCTCGACCACAAGTGAGAAATGACTTTGACTTAATGGCGCGTACCACACTATTTAGGCCAGGTGATCGCTCAAGACGGGACGACGATCGATACCTTTTCCTTGAAGCGTTACTCTCAGCGAGAGAGTCTTTATCAATCAGTTGGGTGGGGCGCAGTGCGATCGATAACAGTGTGCGACCTCCTTCAGTTTTGGTGGCTCAACTACGTGATTTTATTGATGCTCATTGGGTTGGCGTCGACCAGAAAGGGGCGGTCTTAGATCATTTAACCGAAAAGCACCCTTTGCAGCCTTTCGCACAACTCTATTTTGATCAAAACGCCTCTTTGAATACCTTTGCCCATGAGTGGGTAGCCGTTCACCAGGCAGGGGCAAAAGTGATGACTGTGTCGTCCTCGCCCCAGAAGGAGCTGCAGATCAATATAGAGGATCTAAATCGCTTCTACAAAGCACCTGCTCGACACTATTACCATTCCCTTATTGGCACTTCATTGACCTTGCCGAAAGAGCAGTCGCTTGAGAGCGAGCCCTTTGTTATTTCTAAGCTTGATGATCATCAGCTCAAGTCGTTGTCATTGGAGTTGTTAGGATACCCAAATAGAGAGGAGCGCGAGGTCAAAATAGAGTCGGTTGTCGATCGATTAAAAGATCTAGGCACCTTACCTTGGGGAGGGTTTGCTGATAAGCCTGTAAGAGCTTTAAAGAGTCATCTTGTATCCGTCTGTCGGCATCTTGATTGGCTCTCTGAGCGATATGATTGGCAACAACACGACAGTCTCAAACTCAATCTGGCATTGAATTGGGTGACGATTACCGGTGAAAGTGGAGCTCTATATCAGGTAGAAAGTCAGTGGGCATCTATTGTTACGTCCAGTGGGGCTGTTACAGAAAAAGGGACCGTCAAACATGATCGCATGTTGGGAAGTTGGCCAAAACATCTTCTTTTGAATGCCTGTTTGGGCCCGACGACGACGTATTTCATAGGTCCTGATGCCGTGACCTATCTTAATGTTATGGATTCCAACGAGTCGACCCGCTTGATGGAAGAGTTAGTTCAAGCGCGTCTAGATATGCTAGAGGCTCCAAAACCAATTGCGGCTAGAACCTCACTTGCACTCATGACAAAAGGTGAGTCACAAGCTGCCACGGTGTTTGAGGGTGAGTTCACCTTCAACGAACTGCAGCGTGAGCCTGAGTTGGCTCAACTGTGGGAAAGTTTTGAACAGATAAAAGAGGCTGGGTTAGCAGAATATGCTGCGCGTCTTTACTCTCCTCTGATTGATTACAGTGATATTTGGCGCGAGGGTAGCCGATGATTCCGATGACATTAGAACCCCTTGAATTTCCTCTCGCGCGCGCATCATTGATTGAAGCGAGTGCGGGTACCGGTAAAACCTATACCTTGGCCGCGCTTTACGTCCGATTGGTGCTTGGGCATGGAGGTCATCAAGCTTTTAATCGAGAGCTTCTTCCACCAGAAATCTTGGTCGTTACTTTCACCAATGCCGCGACACTGGAGCTGCGAGACCGTATTCGCACGAACTTAAGTACCACCGCTCGAGTATTCAGGGGTCTGGAGAAGAGTGATGATCACTTTACCGTTGCGTTAAAAGAGAGTTACCCCGCAGAGGCGTGGGAACGTTGTGCCCTAAAGCTCGAGAGAGCGGCTGACTGGATGGATGAAGCAGCTATCTTCACAATTCATGGCTGGGCACAGCGCATGCTTACAGCGCATGCGTTCGACTCTAATACGCTGTTTGATCTACAACTTGGGGATGATGGATTAGCCCAACTCGAAGAGGCTTGTAGAGACTACTGGCGAATTCACTGTTCAGTATTAGAGCCCAGAGTGGCGGAGCAGATAGGGACTATTTTGAAGTCGCCAGAGGCACTCTTCAGTTGGATCTATCGTTCACTATCCAGCGATGCAACTCTTCATTGGAAGGGTGAGCCTCTTAGCAACAGTGTTGATCCTAGAACCGTTGCTCAGTCCATTAATGATTGGCTATCCGACTTAGACCGCTGTACAACCAAATTGCTGGCTGTCTGGCGTATCCATGTAGAGGCCATTGAAACGTCCCTGAGAGATCAGTTTGAAGCCAAGCACTTTAATGGTGCGCGTGTTAAAGAGCCTGGTTTCAGTGATCAGCTTCTCGCGATGCGTCACTGGGCTGTTGATGGCGTGGTACCTGACAGTCCAGACTCGCTCATTCAATATCTAACGTTTGAAGGCAAATTAAACAAAGGTAAGCCTGATCCGGAGCATGAGGCGGTGGATCTGCTCGCGGCCTATCAAAACCGTATTCAAAGTCGCCCAAGGTTAGAGCCTGTTTTGCTACATGCCTTGCAGTGGGTGTCACATCGTTTTTCTTCTCTCAAAGAGAGCACCGGCTCTTTAGATTTTGATGACCTATTAGTCCTTCTAGAGAGGGGGCTTAAAGGGCCACTGGGTGCTAACCTGGCAGCAAGAATTCGGTCTCAGTATCCAGTCGCCATGATTGACGAGTTTCAAGATACCGACCCTCTGCAGTTCAGTATTTTCAGTACCCTTTATCGACATGCTGATGATTGCGCTTGGATCATGATTGGTGATCCAAAACAGGCCATCTATAGTTTCAGGGGGGCTGATATTCACACCTATCTTGAGGCGAGAGAGGAGAGTCGAGATCAACTGTATACCCTTGGCACCAACTATCGTTCGAGCGAGTCTGTGATTAATGCGGTCAATGACTTATTTGTTGAAGCCGACCAAAAAGAGCAGGGCGCTTTTCTTTTTAGAGACACCGATGGTTTAAATCATCTGCCATTCTTTCCGGTTAACGCTAACGGCTTAAAAAACAATTTAACGTTAAACAGCCAAACTCTAGATGGTCTGCACCTAATGAACCTCGACGAGGGTGAATGCTTTAAGAAACCTCGTTACCACCAAGCCTTGGCATCTCATACCGCAAGCTGTATTGCATCTTTACTAAATCGATCGGATGCGGGTGATCTGTCGGTTGGAGAAAAGTCCATCCAGCCAGGAGATATTGCTGTTCTGGTTAGAAACTTCACTGAAGCAAAAGTCATCAGGTCAGCGCTCGACCAATCGGACATCTCTTCGGTCTATCTTTCGGATAAAGAGAGTGTGTTTGAATCCCAAGAGGCTGAAGACCTTTGGCGAATTTTGAATGCCATCGCGAATCCCCGATCTAAATCTTTGATTATGTCAGCCCTAGCCTCGCCGGTTCTCTGTTTTTCACCCGAGCAACTATCACAGCTTAATCAAACAGAGTCTGACTGGGTCGACATGAGTCAAAATTTTGTAGAGCTCAATTGGATCTGGAAACAGAGTAATGTTGCGGCTGTTGTTCGAGCATTAATCACTCAGTTTGATCTACCCAGCAAATTAAAAGCGGCGAGAGGGAATAGGGTTGAGAGGAGCCTCACCAATCTATTACATCTTGCTGAGTTGCTGCAGAAACAGGTATCAGTTGTCGAGGGTGAACTGGGTATTATCCGCTTCCTAGCCGAACAGATCGTTAAGCCGACCGGCTCCGGTGAAGAACAGTTGATTCGAATGGAGTCAGACTCAGGTCGGGTCCAAGTCATTACCATGCACAAATCCAAAGGGTTAGAGTTTCCAATCGTATTTATCCCTTTTGGGGTAAGTAGTCAGACAATGAGGGTCAGTGACAAAGGTTTAACCTACCGATTGAACGGGCAAAAGGTTCATGAGCTTAATAAAGAGGCGCAAAAACGCGAAAAGTCATTCAGCGAAAGGGAGATGCTAGAAGAGGAGGTGAGGCTCATGTATGTCGCGCTGACTCGAGCACAATATGCCTGTTGGATCGGAGTGGGTGCCGTTGATGGTTTTGAGAAGTCAGCATTGGCTAGCCTGCTAGGGGTTAATAACGCACTCCCTAAAAAACCATCCAAAGAGGATCTTTACAGCGCACTCAGTCAGGCCATTCTTAATATGACCAACAGAGAGTCGGTCTATCTAGAAGCCGTATCTGATCATATAGAGCTAAGGAAAAATAAGAGTGTCGGTTCGTTTACACCTGAATGCCTGAGACTCAGTCATCCCGTTAATCGTGAATCTTGGAGAATGACCAGTTACTCTGCAATTGCGAGCCGCACTCACTCTCTTTCAGTCGACTCAAGGAGCGAAGAGAACCTAGTCGATGAATCGAATAATAAAACAGAATCATCCGATCATTTGATCCACTTTGATCAGGCCAAAGCGGGCACTATTCATGCCTTTGAGCGTGGTGCGATCCCCGGTAATTTCTTGCATGAAGTCCTAGAGCGTGCAGCTGAACAGAGTTTTGCCCTGACCGCGATTAATGCTGATCTCATAACGAGTGCGGTATCCATTGATCAACAGCCAAGTCGATGGCACGAGAGTGGATTACTGATAGAACAGTGGCTTGAATCGATGTTAACGACACCGATTAACCTTGGCTTTGAGCTTAAACTTGCAGAGTTAACGCACTACCAAGCTGAGATGGAGTTTATCTTCAGTGCCCATCAGATTTCTACAGAAGAGTTGGATCGGCTCTGTATTGAAGCGATCTATCCGGAGTTAGGTCGACCCAGGCTGGAACAGCAGACGATCAATGGTCTGTTAAAAGGCTTTATCGACCTTACCTTTGCTGTCGACGGGAAATACTGGGTGTGTGATTACAAATCCAATTGGCTAGGGCCAGATGCCACATTTTATTCGGAGTCTCAAATGAGAAAGGCTTTAGTGGAGCATCGTTACGACCTGCAATTGATGATCTATTTACTCGCACTTCATCGACAGCTTCTTGCTCGAGACGTTGAGTATAGAGAGAACCCCGCTAGAGGATTTGATGAGAAAGTGGGAGGCGCTGTATACCTCTATCTTCGTGGCATTCCCGAGGGAGAGGGGTGTTTAGCGATTAAGCCAACGTTTGAGCAGATCGATCGTTTAGATGGGTTGTTCAAACAGGGAGCATACAGTGCAGCAAGTTGATTTATGGTCTGACTCAGGTGCAGAGCTCGACCTAACTGACACACTAGAGCTCTGGTTCGACGCTGGTTGGATTCGTTCCATTGACATGGAGCTTACCCTTCATCTATCGGAGTTGTTCGATAATCGATCTGCCTGGGCCGGTTTGGCCCTAGTTCTGGTTAGCCATCAGTTAGGGCGTGGACACAGTTGTGTTGATGTGCACTCCCTCTATAAAGACCCTGATAGATACCTTGCACTTCCACCTGAGTTTGCGAGAGCGTCTGGTATACCCTTACCCAGTGCTCTTTTTAAGCAGCTAACGAAAACCGAGTGGCTTAACGAGGTTAATCAGAGTTCTCTTATGGGTCGCCCTGAAGAGAATACCCCTCTTGTGTTTGACCATGAGCGTCTCTATTTAAGACGAATGTGGCAGGTGGAAACGCGTGTTGCAGAGAGGTTAAAGCAGCGCATATCGGTTTCATCCAGCAACAGAGATCAGCTAGTGAAGTATCTTAATCAACTGTTTCCTCACATTGATGAGACCGTCGATTGGCAACGAACTGCCTGTGCAAAATCTGCTGTTAGGCGCTTCTCAGTCATCACAGGTGGGCCTGGTACCGGTAAAACCACCACGGTCGTTAAACTGCTGGCGCTGATGAAGCGATTAGCGGATGACCAGTCTGATACCCTTGATATTGCGCTTGCAGCTCCAACGGGTAAAGCTGCGGCCCGCCTTTCTGTATCGATTGGTGGTGCGCTTGAACGCTTACCTGAAGGTTTTGGGCATGGTTTGCACGCTCAAGTGGATACGGTGCACCGACTCATTGGTGTCTCTTCGACGGGTCGAAGGAATCGGTATCGTAAAGGTCATACATTGGCGGTTGATCTGTTGATTGTAGACGAAGCCTCAATGTTGGATATTGAACTCTTTGATGCTCTGCTTGATGCATTAAGTGATAGGACTCAACTCATTCTACTAGGTGATAAGGATCAGTTAGCTTCGGTTGAAGCTGGATCAGTACTGGCGGACCTCTGTCTTGTTGAGAGTGATTCTAAACCTGAGGGCTTTGTTAGCCAGCTTAAAACCAGTCACCGTTTTACGAGTGAGTCAGGCATTGGTCAGCTCGCTAGGGCAGTTAACCGAGGATCTTTAAACGAATACCATGAGGTTTGGCAGCAGGCATACAGCGACATTAACAACCACTCTGGTCCCGACCTAACAAAGCTAATCGCTGATCGAGTATTAAGTTCAAACGGCGATCTGCCAGGTTATTCACATTATTTATCCCTATTAACACAGCCAGACTGTGACCCACTTCAGGTTCTTAAGTTGTTTGATCACTTTCGGCTATTGACGCCACTTCGCCGCGGTCCAGAAGGGGTTGAATCGCTTAACAACATCTGTGAGACGATTCTCGCCAGAAAAGGGTTAATCGATTTGAGTGATGATTGGTATGTCGGCCGCCCTGTGATGGTAACTGCGAATGATTATGCTGTAGGGCTCGCTAACGGAGACGTGGGTGTCTGTTTAGTTCGAGAGGGTAAGCTGAGTGTGGCGTTTATAAACGAATCTGGAGATGAAGTGCGCTGGATCGACCCCATTCGTTTAGAGTCGGTAGAGACAGCATACGCTATGACGGTCCATAAATCACAAGGCTCTGAGTTCAAACATACCGCATATGTATCGCCCAGTCGTGCTAACCCAGTATTAAGCAGAGAGCTTCTTTATACCGCAATAACACGAGCCAGCTCTCAATTTACTCTTATCGAAATGAACAGCAGTGTGACTCAACAGACAATCACCACACAGACCGATAGAGCCAGCGGCCTGTATAAGCGATTAATTGATTAAAGTGCGTTCTCTATCTCTTCTAGAGAGGGTATGGCATCAGCAGTACCGGGTCGTGTTACCTGTATGGCTGCACCGGTGACGGCAAAATGAAGTGATGCTTTCAGATCCCCAGTTTGATCGTATCGAGCGAGGAAAAGGCCTAAAAATGTATCCCCAGCTCCGGTAGTATCCACAGCCTCAACAGAGGGTGAGGGGACTGTAAATTCATCCTCTAAGCCAATATACCGGACCCCTCGGCTGCCCAATGTCACCAAAATATGGTCAACGCCAGACTCGTTAATGGGACGGTTTAACGCACTCTCTAAATCTTTAGCCTCAATCTCATTAACGACGAGCATATTGACTAATGGAAGCATCTGTAAGGCTTTTTCAGCATCAAACGGGGCGGCTGAATAGCAAAGATTCATACCTTTAGCCTTAGCACTTCTCATAAAGTAGTCAGTTTGGGAGGTCTCGTTTTGACAGAGTGCCCAATCTGATGAGGAGGCATCGCTCAGCCCTTCTTCGACCATCTGCTCGGTGATAGCAACGTTAGCGCCAGGGTATACAACAATTTGATTTTCGGCAGACTCTTCATCAACCATCACAATGCCATGACCTGTGGCTGTGTCCGACATCGAGATATGGGTAGTATCAATATTTAACGAATGAAGCTGATCGAAATAGCGATGTTCTGCGGGGTGCATCGCACCTATGTGTTTGACGGTGCCACCAGCTTTAGCAATGGCGACACTTTGGTTAGCGCCCTTGCCGCCTAATCCCTGCTTAAAGTCATTGGCAGCGAGAGTCTCACTCGGTCTAACTAGGTGAGGTAGTGAGTAGAAGTAATCAACGTTGATTGAACCTAGGTTGTAAATAGCCATTCACTATTCCTTATTGAGTTCAGCCAACGATAACGAAAAACCTACTTAGTGCAAAGCTTTTGAGTGAGTGCAGCGACACGGCGACCAAATATTAGGATCACTGAGAAGGCAATCGGCCAAGCGACAATATAAGCAAAGCCCCAGCGAGCCATAAACCCTTCATTTAATCCTGTATTCACGGTAGTGATAACAAACGTCATGATCGTCACCATGACCAGGGACATTAAGACAGATTGAACAAGAGGGGCGCGTTTTTTAGCAAACATAGATGATCCGGTTAATTAGTAATTTCTAATATTCGCAATGATACGGGAATTGTTCGGAAATATTAAGAGAAGAGTTTGATTAATCTATCAAATTAAGCCCTATTTAAACGGCAAAAAGCTCAATAGCTTTAATTTACAAGATAAGAGAAAATAACAGCTTAATGGTCTATTTGGAGCAAACGGGTGGAAAATCAAGAAACCCCATCAACTTATCAACAACTGCGTACCGATATATTAGAGGGCAATATAGAGCCAGAATCTAAGTTATCGATTGCTGTCTTAGCCGGTCGCTACGGATCCAGTGCGGCACCGGTTCGTGAGGCGTTGTCCAGGCTTGCAGCGGAGGGACTAGTGACCCGTCGTGGTCAACGTGGATATTGGGCTGCTCCAATTTCAGCCGATGAATTTGTTGAAGTCAGCCGTTTAAGAGAGATGTTGGAGGTCGATGCCTTTAAACAGTCTATTAAATTGGGTGACCTCGATTGGGAGGCGGCCATAGCAGGTGCTCGGCATCGAGAGTTGGCGGTTAAATCACAAACAGGTGCCTCTGAGGATGATCAGGTCTTGGCCAGAACTCGAGAGAATCGTCGCTTTCATATGGCTCTTATCAGTGCTTGCCCCTCAGAGTGGCAGTTACGCTTTATCTCTACTCTATATGACCAGGGCGAACGTTTTCGACGTTTGGCATTAACCAGTCAGCCACTCAATCAAGCATCCGGTAAAGATGACCATGAAGAGCTAATGAATGCCGCATTTGCTCGTGACATTAAAACCGCTACAGAACTGCTCAGACTTCACATCCGTTCATCCAATGAGAAGGTGATGAATACGCTATTTCCAGAGCGGTAATAGTTTTTCACGGTTTGTCGCTTTGCGCCAATTCGTTCCTACAGAAGTGCTGCTTACAAGGTCCGGCTGTAGGAGCGATCTCAGCGAAGCTGAGACCGCGAAACTATTTCAGAGCATATTATAAAACACAAAAAAACGCCCAAAGGCGCTTTTTTTTAGACCATCGGCTCAATCAATCTTTAGGTACGAGTAGTTGTACACCCGCAGCGGTATTCGAGATCGGTGCGATCAGCACGTTAATCAGCTCATCTACGGGACCTGAACAAGCACCACGCATGGCTAACCACATAGCAAGCTCGACACCCTGTGCACCGGCTATTTCGGTCAACTCATCATTGGTGTAGTGAGTCAGTGACTCAGGATCAGTTACGAGCTTATCCATACACATCTGATCGAACTCAGTGTTGAGGTATCCTGCACGCTCACCATCTAGCTGGTGCGATAAACCCCCAGTACCCAGAACAACAACGGTTTGGCCACTATCCCATGAACGAATCGCATCACCAATCGCTTTACCAAACGCGTAAGAACGTGAAGGTTTAGGCATTGGGTGGCGCTCGCAGTTAATCGCGATTGGGATTACTTTAGTGCCTTGGTATTTATGGCCCGGGTAGAGGACAGACATAGGCACCGTTGCGCCGTGATCGACTTTTATATCCTGACAAACCGTTGGATCAAAGTCATTTTCGATCAGATGATTGACGATGTGCCAAGAGAGATCCGTTTCACCCGTTAGAGGTGGTATCGGCTTGATACCCCAGCCCTCGTCAGCGTTGTGGTACTCATCCGCACAACCGATAGAGAAGGTCGGTTTCTTGTCCAAAAACATCTCTAGACCGTGATCATTGTAGAACAGTACAGCGATGTCTGGTTTATTCTCATTAATCCATTCGCGCACAGGTACATAAGCAGCAAACAGATCTTTCCAGTAAGGGGTGTCTTCGATACCGCGATCAACGGCAACGCCGATAGCAGGTACGTGTGATGTGCCGATAGCGCCTAAAATTTTAGCCATTGTGTTTACCCACTCCCTGACTGTCTAAATAAGCTTGAAACTCTTCAGTGGTTTGACCGGTCATGATGCCGCCAACGTCCTGAACGTTAAGCCCAAGTGTGCCTGCAAATTTTGCTAGGTAGTAGATGCTGCCACCATTGCGAAGTAGGGCGATGATATCACGCTTCAAGATCGCCTCTTTCTGAGCTGGGTTGAGCTTGAACTTATCGCAGTAAGCGGCTTCGTCTTGCCGAAACTCTTCGCGACAACGCTCTTCGTTAAAAGTGAAACACATTTTATTGAGGTTGTAGCCCAGTTTTGCAGCCACGCCATCGAATTTGTATGTTCCTTCAATGATTGGTTCAATCATAAGAACTCCTTATCGTTCCCAGTAGAGGCGCATAGGGTTATCGATCAATAGTTTACGTTGCAGTTCCTCAGTCACAGCGATCTGTGGAATGACATCAACCAGTGCGCCGTCATCAGGTGTATGTGATTTCATATTTGGGTGAGGCCAGTCTGTACCCCAAAGAACGCGATCTGGGAAGGCTTCAACGAGAGTACGCATGAATGGCACAACGTCGGAGTAGTCTGGTGCTTGCAGCGTCAAACGCTCAGGACAGCTCACTTTTGTCCACACTTTGTCGTTATTACGCATTAGATCCATGAAACGCTGAAAGTCTGGGTGATCAACGCCATTTGCAACGTCCGGACGACCCATGTGGTCAACCACGATGGTTGTGTTGAGTTCGTTCAAAAATGGGATCAGATCTTCTAAATCTGGGGCTTCAAAGTAGACAACGATGTGCCAGCCCAATGGTTTAATTTTCTCTGCGATTGATAGGAACACCTCTTTAGGTGTGGTATCAACTAGGCGCTTAACAAAGTTAAATCGAACCCCGCGGACACCCGCTTTGTCCATCGCTTCCAACTCTTCAACTGTAATGGCTGGGTCTACAACGGCAACACCGCGAGCGAGATCACCTGCAGTTTCAAGAGCGTCAACAAGTGCAGCATTGTCAGTTCCATGACAAGACGCTTGAACGATAACGTTGCGGCTAAACCCTAAGTAGTCGCGAAGAGCGAAAAGCAGATCCTTTGATGCATCACAGGGTGTGTATTTACGCTTAGGGTGGTAAGGGAACTGATCCGCAGGTCCAAATACGTGACAATGCGCATCAACTGCACCAGCAGGCGCCACAAAGTCTGGCTTTTTAGGGTTGTCGTGAAACGGGCGGTAATCTGCATCCATGATCTTTATTCCTAATTAGTCAGCGAAGACTTCGCCATCAAATAGTTTTCGCGCTGTGCGTAATAGTGCAGCGCTTTTAGGTTGGTCATCCTGATCGATATCAATAACAACAGTCATCTCTCCGATTGGGTGCTCAACGGCTAATGTTTTTCTACTGCCATCAGGCAGGGCCGCAACGGAAGCGGCTGGTGAGTTGGGCAGGATTGCTGCAGTAGCAACGCTGACGGCACCAAGAACACCAATAGAGGCGTGGCAGCGATGTGGTATGAATGTGCGAGTAGACAGCGCACCGCCATCGGTCGCTTCACTCACCATGCTCATCTTAGGGACTGACTTCTCTGTCACATCACCAAGATTCATCAATGGACCTGCTTGTAGACGAATCGCTTCTAGTTTGGTGCGAAGTTCACTATTGGCCTCTAGCTCCTCACGAGACTCTGTACCAGTAATGCCCATATCTGAAGCGCGCATTACAACAACCGGCATGCCGTTATCGATAAGGGTGCATTCAACACCATTGATCGTATCAACCGAATTGCCTGTAGGAAGTAGGGCGCCACAGGATGAACCCGCAGTATCAAGAAACTCTAGAGGCAATGCAGCGGATGTACCAGGAACACCATCAATCTTAGCATCGCCTTGATATGACACTTGGCCATTAGGTGTCGCCACGGTCGCGATAGCGATCTGGCCTGTGTTCACCATAAAGATACGAACGTGTGTCTCATCGCCGGTTGCTTTAACCAGACCACGTTCAATCGCAAAGGGGCCGATGCCTGCAAGAATGTTTCCGCAGTTCTGTGCATCAGTGACGATCGCTTGATCCACAAACACCTGCAA
>CATEEE010000068.1 GCA_949499045.1 Marinobacterium sp. xm-d-530
CCTGGGGTTTTTTGTTTTTAGTGGCAAGGAGACTTCTGAGCGAATGCCCATGTGAAAGCCCATGCACCGCAGGTGCGGGGATTAGGCGCTGAAAGCGTCGCGAAGCGATTACAAACAACGTTTGAAACCTATTGTAGGTCATGCTTCCAGATTATCGAGGCCTTTATAAGACCGCTCCAACGGCTTTAAAAAGCTGTGCCGGCCGATAAGGCGGATGACAGGCTGAAGCCAGTCACCGCAGCTCCGTAGCTAGGTCAGAGAACCAGTGACTGGCTTTAGCCTGTCAGCTGCTCTCTTAGTGTGAATTAGCTTTTTAACTCTCCAACCATAATAACGTACATCATCTTTCTCCCCATGCTTCCTCTATTTAATGCTATATTTACATCTACCTAATCAACGCGTTTTGGAGTCGTATAGCGTGTATTCTGAAGAAGACATTCGTCGTCTTACTTGGCAGTCTCGTCGTGGCATGTGGGAGCTTGATCTGTTGTTTGTTCCCTTCATGGAGAAACATTTCCGTGACCAATCAATTGAGGATCAAGATCGCTTTGTGAAGCTTCTTGACTGTGAAGATCAGGAGCTCTTCCTCTGGTTTATGCAGCGTGAAAAGCCAGCCGATCCTGATATGGAGAGGGCGGTTACGGTGGTGTTGGATTGTGTTCGCGCCAGTAAGGTTTGACCTTAAAGAATCTAAAGCCAAACGTTTTATTACGTTTGGCTTTTTTGTTTTAGTCGCTTTAGTCCCTTTTCTTACCGGTGCATCAACAGAGGTATATTTACTGCTGCTAACCTTCTCGCTTCTTATCTATCGAGCTCTTGCGCCCTTTGAGCGTTTTGATGGGTTCGTCTGGAATGCAGATAAAGATAGGTTCTCTCTTTTTATAAAAGAGGAGATGTTTGAGGCTGATCCACCCGCTCAAATCATAAATTTAGGCTTGGTTATCTTCATAAAAGTACAGCCAATTGATCGCGCTTTTCCGGTTTGGATCAGTGTCTGGTTCGATCAACTACCTGATAGAGAGTGGAGGCGCTTATCGGTTGTATCCCAATATGCGCCTATTGGTGCTAAGCGCTAACGCCCCAGAAGTAGTTCTCCGGTACCAATACGGTGTCATAGAGATCTGGTGATTGTTCAGGGTAGTCAAGTGTATAGTGAAGGCCCCGTGATTCTGTGCGTTTCATAGCACAGCGAATAATGAGTTCTGAAACGGTCACTAGATTACGTAGTTCAATCAAGTACTTACTGACTTTATAGTTGCTGTAGTATTCATTGATCTCATCGTTCAGAAGATCGATACGGTGTTGTGCGCGCTGTAGGCGTTTGTCAGTACGTACAATACCGACATAGTCCCACATAAATCGGCGCAGTTCATCCCAGTTATGCGAGATGATGACGTCTTCGTCAGAGTTAACTACCTGTGAATCATCCCAATTTGGGACCTCTGGAAAGGCTTCTCCACTGTTTTGTAGAAGTGAGGCCACCTGTTCAGCAGCTGATGTTCCATACACAACACACTCAAGTAGTGAGTTTGAGGCTAATCGATTTGCTCCATGCAAGCCAGTAAATGCGGTCTCACCAATGGCAAAGAGTCCTTTTAGATCAGTCTGTCCATTAATGTCAGTCATAACACCCCCACAGGTGTAGTGTGCAGCAGGGACAACAGGTATTGGTTCTTTGGTGATGTCGATCCCTAGTTCTAAACAGCGCTCATAAATAGTTGGGAAATGCTCTTTAATAAAGTCAGCGGGTTTGTGTGATATATCTAGGTGGACATATTCACAACCTACACGTTTCATTTCAAAGTCGATGGCGCGGGCAACAATATCGCGGGGTGCTAGCTCGGCTCTCTCATCAAAACGGTGCATGAATCGGTTGCCGTTAGGGAGCTTTAGAATACCCCCTTCGCCACGAATTGCTTCAGTGACCAAAAAACTCTGTGCTTTTGGGTGGTAAAGGTAGGTAGGGTGGAATTGGTTAAACTCAAGGTTGGCCACTCGGCAGCCTGCACGCCAAGCCATAGCAATGCCATCACCGGATGCGACGCCGTTAGGGTTGGTGTTATAGAGGTAAGCCTTAGAGGCACCGCCAGTCGCTAAAATGACGGTTCTAGCAAGAAATAGATCAACGCTCTCACTCTCTTGGTTGTAGACATAAGCACCTACACAGGCATCCTCGCCTAAGCCTAATTTGCGACGAGTGATCAGGTCGATTGCAATACGGTCTTCAAATAGTTCTATGTTGCTGGCCGATTGTGCTTGGCTAATCAGTGTTTGCTGAATCGCTTTACCCGTGGCATCGGCCGAGTGAAGAACGCGACGATGAGAGTGCCCGCCCTCACGTGTTAGATGGTACTGCTCTTCTTGACGAGTAAAAGGGACGCCCTGGTCAATAAGCCATTGAATGCCTTTAGGTCCATCTTTTACGGTGTGTTGAACAGAGTCTAGGTGTCCAAGGTTGGCTCCAGCGACAAGTGTATCCTTGATGTGGTTTTCGGTTTGATCCTTGGGATCGAAAACGCCAGCGATTCCACCCTGTGCCCACCAGGTAGCGCCATGCTCTAATTTACCTTTGCTCAAGACATGAGCCCTTAAGTTTGACGGTAAATTAAGTGCGGCGGTTAAACCGGCTGCGCCACTGCCTATGATCAGTACATCTGCTTCAAATCTTGCCATCTGTTTTGACTTATTCAGACCGTAAAAAGGAGCTCTATTATGCGAGTGTGTTTAGCTCTTGGTAAGGGGTTTGTAAAAAAACTTCAATAATAGGGGAACTTTTCGACATTTTTTGAATCTTACTCTGTGTAAGAGATTGATCGGCTTGATATTAGGTTGGTGTAACAATCATACTGTCATCCTCCGTAGCCCTTTGGCATTGACTAGGATTGAGAGTGAACGATTCCAACCACAAGATAACCGATCAAATGCTTGTTGAGCGTGTGCAGGCAGGTGATCAGCGTGCGTTTGATCTGCTCGTGAAGCGTTATCAGCACAAGATTATTGCACTGGTAGGGCGTTATATACACGATCAATCAGAGTCGTTGGATGTTGCACAAGAGACGTTCATTAAGGCCTATAAGGCTCTTAAAAATTTTAGAGGTGAAAGTGCTTTTTACACTTGGCTTTATCGTATAGCCATTAATACAGCGAAGAACTACTTAGTCGCTAGAAGTAAAAGGCCACCTGATAGAGATTTAGACTTTCAAGATTTAGAGAGCGATACAGAGCTTAGAGATCTTGAAACGCCGGAAAATAGTTTGCATCGAGATGAGATGTTTGAGGTGATGACCCGAACGCTCGAGCAACTTCCTGAGGAGCTTCGAGTGGCTTTAACACTCAGAGAGCTTGAAGGAATGAGCTACGATGAGATCTCAGAAGTGATGGGGTGCCCAATTGGTACCGTTAGATCACGGATCCATCGAGCTCGTGAAGCGATTGATAATGAGTTGAAACCAATGCTCTCTAACTAGAGCAAATGAGGATCAAATATGTCGAGCAATAGAGAAAGTCTTTCTGCATTGATGGACTCAGAGGCAACTGAATTTGAGTTGCGTCGTGCTCTTAAACATTACGACGAGAATAGTGAAGATGCACAAGTGTGGCGTCGCTACCACCTCGCTCGTACCTTGATGCGTGAACAAAGCATCGACTCTACTCAAAGCATTGACTCTACTGTTGATATCTCATCTCGAGTAATGGCCTCTATTTCAGAAGAGCCATCAACTCAGGTTGAAGAGAAAAACTCTTCAAGTTGGAGTGCTGTTGGTAGCATGGCTGTTGCTGCATCGCTTACCTTAGCAGTCATGATTGGGCTTAACAGTACTAATTTGGGTGAGCCAAGTGCATTGGCATCCAATGGCTACCTGGAACGTAATCAGGGCTCTTCTGATCTGATGCGCACATCCCTCGCTTCAGGTGTTGAAGCGTCACAAGATAGCAGACCAACTCTTGAAGTAATTCGTCTTTCCGAAGGTCTTCGCGGGCAGATCGATGAGCATATTGCGCTATTAAACAGCGCTGCGACAGACTGGCAGGTTAACTGGTTACCGGATGGCTTCGCTGAGGTATCAGAACGAGTGGTTGGTGATAGCCAGTCAAAGCTCTATAAAAAGGGCAGTCAGGTGCTTAGTGTTGTGATTAAACCCGCAGACTCAGTTTCTGCATCAGAAGGTGCCTTAAGTGCGCAGGGTTTGGTTGCGGTAGGTCGTTTAGTTGATGATCGTTTCGTCTCAGTAGTTGGAGACCTGTCATTGACTGATGCTGATAAAGTGGCTGCAAGCGTGGTGGTTGCTAGCAACTAATCCATGATCGAAGAGCGCGCAACGGTTCTCCGTTCTGAGGCCGATCAGGTTTGGGTAGAGGTTAGTCGCCAGAGTGCTTGTGCAGCCTGTGCAAGCTCATCTACTTGTGGCCAGAAACGTCTCAGCGATTGGTTTCCATCTAAACGTGTTGAAGTTCTAATTGATAATCCTAGTCGTCTAATTGTATCGCCAGGCCAAGAGGTTTGGGTTGGATTGGAAGAGGGGGCTTTGGTCGGTGCTTCAGTCACCGTCTACCTTATACCGCTGCTCGGTATGATCCTTTTGCCAATTTTGGCGAATTTTTTAAACTTTTCAGAATTTTTTCAGATAGTTGGCGCTATCCTTGGATTCATAGTCGGCGTGTTTATTGGCCGTTATATGGGTTTAAGAGGCGTTGCATCAGGGCAGTATCAGCCACGTTTGCTTCGCTAAGGTTGTTACCTAAGGAGTAAATATGACCTTTCTTCGATCAATTACCTTCGTAGCAGGTATCGCTATTTCATCCCTAGCGATGGCAAAGCAGTTACCAGATTTTACGGATCTGGTGAAAACACTCTCGCCATCTGTCGTTAACATAAGCACGATTCAAGAACAGAAGCAGAGTTCTCGTTCTGCTATGCCTCACAATTTTAATGATCAGGAAGTACCAGAGATCTTCCGAGACTTCTTCAGAGGGTTTCAGCAACCACCAGGTCAGCAACCTCGAATGCATCCGCAATCACTCGGTTCTGGTTTTATTATCTCTGATGATGGTTACATTTTGACCAATCATCATGTGATCGATAAGGCTGAAAAAGTTCTTGTGCGACTGAATGATCGACGCGAAATCGAGGCAGAGATTGTTGGTTCTGATCAGCGCTCAGATGTGGCGCTACTTAAAGTCGATGCGAAAGATCTACCCGCACTGGATATCGGTAGCTCTTCTGAGCTTGAAGTGGGCGAGTGGGTACTGGCTATTGGCAGTCCTTTTGGCTTTGACTCAACGGTTACGGCGGGTATTGTCAGTGCTAAAGAGCGAGCACTTCCAGGTGACTCTTACGTACCCTTTATTCAAACCGATGTAGCCATTAACCCAGGTAACTCCGGTGGCCCGCTATTTAATCTAGATGGCGAAGTGGTCGGCATTAACTCGCAGATATACACTCGCTCAGGCGGATTCATGGGGGTCTCCTTCTCTATTCCGATCGACGTAGCTATGGAAGTTGCTAATCAGCTGAAAGATAACGGTAGCGTCTCTCGAGGTTGGTTGGGTGTTATTATTCAAGAGGTTACGCGTGATCTTGCTGAGTCCTTTGGCTTAGATAAACCTTCAGGTGCGCTGGTTGCGCAGGTGTTAAGTGATAGCCCTGCTGAAGAGGCTGGATTTGAAGCCGGTGATGTCATTCTTAAATTCAATGGCCGTGAGATCGGCTTGTCAGCCGAGTTGCCTGCACAAGTTGGGCGGATTGCGCGGGGCGAAACCGCGGATGTTGAGGTGTTCCGTTCGGGTCGATCAGTCAACTTAAAAGTGACGATTGGCGAGCTTCCCTCAAATGAGGAGTTGGCTGCTAACCGACTACAACCAGAGCCCAAAGAGAAAAAATCTTTAGGTCTGGTCGTTCAAGATATGACGGCTGATATTCAGGAGCGCACCGGTGTAGATGCGGGTGTTTATGTTGAATCGGTGGGGCAGGGCCCAGCAGCCAACGCTGGTGTTCGACAGGGTGATGTAATTACTATGTTGGCGGGTCGGTCTGTCACCTCAGTGGATCAGTTAAGTAATCTTGTTGCCGACTTGCCAGATGACAGAGCGGTCCCACTTCGGGTAATTCGAAATGGTAATCCAGTCTTTTTGGCAATGCGTCTTGAATGAAGCTAATGGATCGGTGAAAAGATCCTTTGCAGGGGCCTTAATGGCCCCTGTTTTCTATCTATAGGGCATGAATTCAAGTAGAATTATGCCCTAAATTTTCTTAGTCGTTCCAAGAGTATAGGTTTTCACAGAGTGAGTGAATTAGATCACATTCGTAACTTCAGTATCATTGCACACATCGACCACGGTAAGTCGACGTTAGCCGATCGCATTATTCAAATTTGTGGCGGTCTGTCCGATCGTGAAATGGCTGAACAAGTTCTTGATTCAATGGATATCGAGCGCGAACGTGGAATCACGATTAAGGCTCAGAGTGTTACTTTGGATTACAAAGCGCGCAATGGTGAAATCTATCAGCTGAACTTCATTGATACGCCAGGACACGTTGACTTCTCTTATGAAGTATCACGCTCACTCTACGCCTGTGAAGGAGCACTACTTGTTGTCGATGCCGCACAAGGTGTTGAAGCGCAATCGGTTGCTAACTGTTATACCGCGATTGAGCAGGGCCTTGAAGTTCTCCCTGTCTTGAACAAAATGGACCTTCCTCAGGCTGAACCCGAAGTGGTTCGTCAGGAGATTGAAGAGGTGATCGGTATTGACGCTTCATCTGCGGTTCCTTGTTCAGCTAAAACAGG
>CATEEE010000069.1 GCA_949499045.1 Marinobacterium sp. xm-d-530
CTCGATGAGCCGACCAACGACCTGGATATTGAAACACTTCGTGCGCTTGAGGAGGCTATTCTTGCCTTCCCAGGTTCTGCGGTGGTCATTTCCCACGACCGTTGGTTCCTAGACCGTATTTGTACTCACATGATCGCCTACGAAGGTGACTCGCAGGTGACCTTCTTTGAGGGTAACTACACTGAGTACGCGGACGACTACAAGAAACGCTTCGGCAAAGATCATCAGCCAGAGCGTATCAAATATCGCCGCATGAGCTAATCTCTGGCCATCGACAAAAAAGCCGCTTTCTAAAGCGGCTTTTTTATACCTCAATCCTGAACAAACACTAAATCTGCCTTACGGCTCTGATCGACCACCGTCTTGGCATTCAGAAGGTCATTGAGCCAGGCTTTTTGCTCAGCCTGTTGTTGTGTGTAGCCATGATCCAACCAACGCCGGATCAGACGGCGCTCCAACTCATCAAAGGTGGGTGATGTAAACACGGTCAGATCAAAATAGGGCGCTAAGTTAGACCAAGGCGCTTCCTCCAGTAGCAGGTAGTTACCCTCTACGACAACCACTTCACACCCTTTTGGCAGCAGACCCGCATCGACATGACTCGCCTCAATGGAGCGATCAAAAATTGGGTAACGCACATCAGCATCGGCTTGTGTAATACGCTGTACCAGACTGACCAGCCCCTCTACATCGAAGGTGTCTGGAGCGCCCTTACGATCTAAACGACCTCGTTCAATCAGAACCTCGTTGGTTAGATGAAACCCATCCATCGGGATAACCGCGGCATGCCCCTCGCCTTGGGTTTTATTGATAGAGTCAACCAGCGCTTCCGAGATCGTCGACTTACCAGCCCCCGGAGGGCCAGCCACTGCGATGACAACCCGCGTACCAAGTTGATGATAATGAGTTAACCATGTGAGTAGCTGTTGTACCTGTTGCGACATCATTGATGACCACTCAGATTAGATAGAGTCGAGCGCTTCAGAGAGGCGATCCACAGCGATGATCTTCATGCCTGCCACGCTCTCTTTTGGCTTATTCCCTTTAGGCACAATCGCGCGAGTAAAGCCGTGCTTAGCCGCCTCTTTAATACGCTCTTGACCATTGGGAACCGGACGAATCTCACCGGACAGCCCCACCTCACCAAAGACAATCAAATCGGTTGGTAGTGACTTATCACGAAAACTGGAGACGATCGCAGTTAATAGCGCCAAATCCGCGCTGGTCTCCATAACACGAATACCGCCGACCACGTTGATAAACACGTCCTGATCACCGGTCATTAATCCACCGTGGCGGTTCAACACGGCTAACAGCATCGCTAGACGGTTCTGATCCATGCCTACGGCGACACGCTTAGGATTGGAGTGGTGCGACGTGTCGACCAGAGCTTGAAGCTCAACCAGCATTGGGCGGGTACCCTCCCAGACAACCATTACAACACTGCCTGGCCTTGCATTATCATCACGACTTAAGAAGATGGAACTGGGGTTCTTAACCTCTTTTAAGCCGGTCTCAAGCATGGCAAATACACCCAACTCGTTAACGGCACCAAAACGGTTTTTATGACTGCGCAGTGTGCGGAATCGGCTATCACTCTCGCCCTCAAGCTGCAGTGAACAGTCGATCATATGTTCTAAAACCTTAGGGCCTGCCAAAGAACCATCTTTGGTCACATGACCTACCAGAAAGATTACCGTACCCGTCTGTTTTGCGTAACGCGTTAAGTAGGCGGCACTTTCACGCACTTGTGACACTGAGCCCGGCGCCGACTGCACATCCGCTACGTGCATCACCTGAATGGAGTCGATGACTAACACCTTAGGTTTGAGCTGATCTGCCACATCACAAATCGTCTCGACAGAGGTCTCAGAGAGCATCTTCAGATCCCCAACCGCTAAGCCTAATCGTTTAGCGCGCATGGCGACTTGCTGCAGGGACTCCTCACCGGTCACGTAGAGTGCTGGCATATCGGCCACTAGGGTGGCCATGGTTTGTAGCAATAAGGTCGATTTACCGGCGCCAGGATGCCCACCAATCAGCACGGCAGACCCGGGTACCAAGCCACCGCCTAGCACTCGATCCAATTCACCGATCTTACTACTGATGCGATCGGTCGCTTTCAGCTCGACTTCGGAGAGACTCACCACTTTCGACTGACCCGCGTCACCAGCATACCCCTGACGGCGCACCGCAGCCTGTGCACCACCCGCTGGAGCGGAGCCTATTCGAACCTCTTTCAATGAGTTCCAAGCCTTGCAAGCTGTGCACTGCCCTTGCCATTTACTGTAATCAGCTCCGCACTCGTCACAGACGTAGGCTAGTTTTGCCTTTGCCATATAAGGTTATTACTCCATAGAAGTTGCGTAAGGTTTGGATTACGCGTACAAAATGTCTATCTATTTTGCATTAAGCGTAGATCAATAAGAAGAGAAGGAGAGATAAATGAAATTGGAAACACAGGCGGTACACGCGGGCTATCAAATCGACCCAACCACTAAGTCGGTTGCGGTGCCTATCTACCAGACAACCTCTTACGCTTTTGACGACGCACAACATGGTGCTGACCTCTTCGATCTTAAAGTGGTCGGCAATATCTATACGCGCATCATGAACCCTACGACTGACGTTTTAGAGCAGCGTGTAGCGGCCCTTGAAGGGGGTATAGCCGGTCTTGCTGTCGCTTCAGGTATGGCAGCGATCACTTACGCGATTCAGACGATTGCTGAGGTCGGTGACAACATTATTTCGGCGAGCGATCTCTACGGCGGAACCTACAACCTATTTGCACACACGCTGCCACGCCAAGGCATTGAAGTGCGCTTTGTGGCCAGCAATGACATTGCTGCTATCGAATCTAAAATTGATGCGCGTACTAAAGCGCTCTACTGTGAATCGGTTGGCAACCCATCGGGTCGTGTTGCAGACATCGAAGCACTGGCAGAAGTCGCTCACCGTCACGGCATCCCACTGATTTGTGACAACACCGTGCCAAGCCCTGCGCTTTGGCGTCCCATTGAACAGGGTGCGGACATTATCGTAACCGCTGCGACTAAATACATCGGCGGCCACGGCAACTCTATTGGTGGTGTAATTGTCGATTCTGGTAACTTCCCATGGGCAGAGCATGCGGATCGCTTCCCGCTACTCAACACGCCAGACGTGTCATACCACGGTGTGGTTTACACAGAAGCCTTTGGTCCAGCAGCATTCATTGGACGCTGCCGAGTTGTGCCTCTGCGTAATACCGGCGCAGCAATCTCCCCAATGAACGTCTTCTTGTTGCTACAAGGCATTGAGACCTTGCCACTGCGTATGGAACGCATCTGTTCAAACGCACAGACAATTGCTGAGTTCCTTGAGAATCACGATCAAGTGACTTGGGTGAAATATGCAGGCCTTGCCTCGCACCAGGATAACGCACTGGCTAAGAAGTACATGGATGGCAATGCCTCTGGCGTCATGAGCTTTGGTGTCAAAGGTGGCCGTGAAGCGACACGTAAATTCTACGACGCGCTGCAGATCTTCCTCCGCCTGGTGAATATTGGTGACTGTAAGTCACTCGCCTCTATTCCTGCTGAGACGACTCACCGCCAGTTGAATGCTGAAGAGCTTGCCTCTGCAGGTGTGACTGAGGACATGGTACGTCTATCAATCGGTATTGAGCACGTTGATGACCTGATCGCCGATCTTGATCAGGCCTTGGCAAGCGTTTAATACGAAAAGAGGTAACAAAAAGCCCGCAGATTTGCGGGCTTTTTACTTTTAATTAGCAGCTCGGACTCGAGCTAATCATGATCACAGAAGGTGCTGCAGGTATGACCTTCAACCTTCTTACCTTTCGCTTCGATCAGATTCACCGCATCGATAAAGGTAGGACGAATGGTCTCTCTGCTGCTGACGGTAAAGCCAAGATCACGCAATAGACCATCACCGAGACCGTAGATCCATCCATGCACATTGAGCTCTTGGCCTCGCGCCCAAGCATCGGTCACCGTGGTGGTGTTACAGACGTTTAACGCCTGCTCAACCACGTTCAACTCACAAAGACGATCAACCTGGTAGGGTTTTGCTTCCCACTGACCAAGGAACTTGCGATGGTTGTAGTAGACGTCACGAATATGGCTTAGCCAGTTATCAATAAGGCCGTGACGCTCATCTTCCATTGAAGCCACAACACCACCACAGCCGTAGTGACCCACGACCATGATGTCTTTGACTTTCAATACATCGACTGCGTATTGAATCACCGATAGACAGTTCATATCCGAGTGCACAACAAGATTCGAGACGTTGCGGTGAACAAACAGCTCACCGGGCATCAGATCAACGATCTCATTGGCAGGAACACGACTGTCAGCACAGCCTATCCAGAGGTATTCCGGTGCCTGCTGTGCGGCCAAGGTTGCGAAAAACTCAGGCGTGGCTTGGTGAATCTTTTCAGACCAGCCCCGGTTCTTCTCAAACAGCCCGTTCAGTTTTTTCATCGTCTCTTGTCTACCGCAGTCTCAGTTTATTCGTGGTGCTTTTTATTTGTGATGCTTTTTATTTATGGTATTGGGCACTCAGCTCATGCACGGCATCGACAAAGATTTTGGCATGATCTGGGTTCACAAACTGGTGTATACCGTGGCCAAGGTTGAAGACATGACCTGTACCCGACCCGTACCCTTCAAGAATACGGCTCACTTCAGCACGAATAGTGTCAGCAGGCGCGTATAGAACCGATGGATCCATGTTGCCCTGCAGTGCCACTTTATCACCGACACGACGACGCGCATCAGCGATATCGGTTGTCCAATCCAGACCAAGCGCATCCGCACCGGCATCCGCCATCGATTCTAACCACTGACCACCGTTCTTAGTGAACATGATCACCGGCACTTTGCGTCCATCGTATTCACGAATCAGGCCATCGGCAATCTTTTTCATGTAGTCGAGTGAGAACGCTTGGTACATAGGGCCGCTAAGAGCACCACCCCAAGTATCAAAGATCTGAACCGCTTGAGCACCGCTGCGAATCTGCTCATTTAGGTAGAGAATGACCGACTCAGCAAGCTTATCCATCAATTTGTGGAGCACTTCTGGCTGTGAATACATCATCGCTTTAATGTGACGGAAGTCTTTAGAGGAGCCGCCTTCGATCATGTAAGTCGCCAATGTCCAAGGGCTACCAGAGAATCCGATCAAAGGGACACGACCGTTCAACTCAGAACGAATGGTCTTAACCGCATCCATCACGTAGCCAAGATCTTTCACTGGATCTGGAACCGGGATCGCATCAACGTCTGCTTCTGTACGGACCTCTTTCTTAAAGCGAGGGCCTTCTCCCGCTTCAAAGTAGAGACCTAGACCCATCGCATCTGGAATAGTCAGGATATCAGAGAATAGAATCGCCGCATCCAGATCGAAGCGCTCTAGAGGTTGAATGGTCACCTCACAGGCTAAATCCTTGTTCATACAGAGTGACATGAAGTCACCCGCCTGAGCGCGTGTTGCTTTGTACTCAGGAAGGTAACGACCCGCCTGACGCATCATCCATACTGGCGTGTAATCGACTGGCTCTTTCAGAAGAGCACGAAGAAAACGATCATTTTTCAATTCAGACATGTTCGCAAATTCCTAAAAATAACTGCGCAGATTGTACCTGCTTTGAGCCTGTTAAGCAGTTAATAAAAAGCCGCTGAGATCAGCGGCTTTTAATGTAGATCAGCGAGGATTAAACCTCTAGGTAATCAAGAATACCTTCAGCTGCGTTACGGCCTTCGTAGATCGCGGTTACGACCAGGTCAGAACCACGCACCATATCACCACCAGCAAACACCTTAGGGTTTGATGTCTGGAACGGCAGGCGACCGCCTTCAAGTGCGGCATCGACACGACCGTCCTGGTGAAGGTTGATACCGAAATCAGCCATCCAAGGTGCTGGGCTAGGGCGGAAACCGAATGCAACCAAGACCGCATCCGCAGGAAGGATCTCTTCTGAGCCTTCAACCACTTCGGCACGACGACGACCGTTCTCATCGGGTTCACCCATCTGAGTCGTGACTACTTTGATACCGGTTACTTTGCCGTTTTCACCAACCACTTCAACTGGCTGACGGTTAAACATGAAATTAACACCCTCTTCACGCGCGTTCTCAACCTCGCGTTTAGAGCCTGGCATGTTCTCTTCATCACGACGGTAGGCACAGGTTACGCTCGCCGCTTTCTGACGGATCGAGGTACGGTTACAGTCCATTGCAGTGTCACCACCGCCAAGCACAACAACCTTCTTACCTTCCATGCTGATGAATTCAGAAGCATC
>CATEEE010000070.1 GCA_949499045.1 Marinobacterium sp. xm-d-530
ATGGCAATGCGATAGATATGCGGCCGAGCATCTTTACCCTCTTCGGCCAGCTTTTCGATCTTATTGTAGGCCTGCAGAGCTCCATCATTCGCTTGGTAACCTGCAACCGCACCAGCTCCCAGTGTAAACGCCAACGCAATCGTCAATAACGGCTGGCTAATGAACACTTTGATGCGCCCTGCAGAGATCAACAACAGCGCCAGCAAAGCACCGATCAATCCAACCCTTGAACCAGAGGCTGCTACCTCCAAGGAAGCTAAGAACAGTATTAAAAACAGCGCTGACTTTTGCGGCCATCGCTGCGCACTGAAGGTTTTAGTTGTCGCTAACCAGAGTGCCAACGCAACCGCTGTGGCCATCAGGGACGCCTGTAAATTGGGCTGCTGAAACATCCCGAGCAGTCGATTGCCTGACGAGATCGGCACCCAACCTCTAAACAGTGGGTGTGAAATCATCTGTACCAACCCAACCAGTGCGTGAATCAACATAGAGGTCAGCAATAAATAGAGCAGTTGGTTCATCTGCTGCTCACTGAGTCGATACTGCAAAACTGAGAACCAGAGTGCTATACCCCCAAACACGACTCCCAGTCGAATTAACCACTCACCCGGTCGGTCCATGCCTGACACAAAGCCGGTTACATAAAGTCCCAATGGCATCGCTAAAATTAACCAAAGGTAGCTTGGACGTACCCATTCGCCGGACTCTATAATCTTGAAAATTGCCCCTGCAATAATGAATAGCACCGGCAACCACACCACCGCGTTAAACGGTAGATTCAACCCCTCTCCCCCTAAATTATCTTGGTAGTAGAAGGGTGCAACCAGAAACAACAGGCTTAAAAGAATCGTCAAAACTTTCGATGAACGACTATCATCTAAATCTTGGCCTAATAGTTGCATGTAATCTCCATAAGCGTGGGTAAATCGTCATCGACCCTTAAGTAATAGCACATGTAAGAAAATTGTCGTGCTTTTATGCTTATAATGACAGTTATACCTATAAAGTAGATTTATTGATTAAGGAAATTCAATGCTCTCTAAAGTGATCATCCCCGTTGCAGGTCTGGGTACTCGAGTTCTGCCAGCCTCTAAAGCCATTCCTAAAGAGATGCTGCCAGTCGTTGATAAACCGGTTATTCAACACGTCGTAGAAGAGGCCGCACGCGCAGGATTTCGCCAGATCGTTCTAGTAACACGTTCAGGAAAAGAGTCGATCGAGAACCATTTCGACGCCAACTACGAGCTAGAACAGATGCTTGCGCTTAAGAACAAGACAGCGCTATTGAACGCTGTCGAAAACTCACTACCAAAGGGCATCGAGGTCATCTCTGTGCGCCAACCTAGTGCAAAAGGTCTTGGCCATGCAGTGTTGTGTGCTGCACACGTCATTGGTTCAGAGGACTTTGCCGTCATGCTGCCCGATATGGTGATCGATGATGAAGGCCTTGCGAGTGACTTCTCTGAGATGGTGAAACGCTACCAGAAGAACGGCTCAGGTCAGATCATGGTAGAGGGCGTACCGCAAGAACATGTTGATCGTTACGGTATCGTTGATTGCGGTGGTCAACAGCTGACAGCAGGCACAGGCGCTCCCATTCATGGCATGGTTGAGAAACCATCCGTCGATCAAGCGCCATCAAACCAAGCGATTGTCGGTCGTTACATTCTACCTAACCGTGTAATGGAGCTGTTGAAAACCACTCAACCAGGGGCAGGTGGCGAAATCCAACTGACCGATGCCATGCTTGAACTACTGTCAGAATCAACGATGGAAGCCTACAGCATGCGTGGTACTGTGTATGACTGTGGTAACAAAGCGGGACTTCTACAAGCGAACCTCGCATTCGGTTTGAAACACCCTGAAACGGCTGATGCAATGCGCGACTTCCTAGCGAAGAAGACACTCTGAGAGGTCGATATGACTCAAGCTTGGTCGAAATTGGAAGCATCAGCCGCTCGCTTAAGTGCGCAGCATCTTCGTGAATTGATCGATACGGATCAACGCTTTGAATCACTATCGTTTCGACATGAAGGGATGCTGATGGATCTCAGCCGTCAGCGCATCGATGCTCAGGTGATGATTGAACTACTCGAACTCGCTGAGGAGAAGCAGCTTTCGTCAGCCATCAACGAACTCTTGGATGGGGAACACGTCAATAATACTGAGGACAGAGCGGCCCTTCACTCTGCCCTACGCTTACCCAAAAGTGCACAGCTTAACGTCGATGGCCAAGATGTTGTCAGTGATGTTCACAAAACCCTGGGTCGTATGGAGCAGTTTGTTAACCAGATTCATCAGGGGCAGTGGCGTGGCTATACCGGCAAACCGATCACCGACGTTGTAAACATCGGTGTCGGGGGCTCCGACCTTGGACCGCTGATGGTCTGTGAAGCGACCAACCAATTTCGTCCAGAAGCCTCATTAAATATCGATTTGCATTTTGTCTCCTCTATGGATGGCAGCCAGCTCTCTAATCTCCTTCTTGAGCTGGACTCAGAGACCACCCTGTTTGTTCTGTCGTCTAAGTCATTTGGCACCATTGATACATTAGCTAATGCGGCTACGGCGGTGGATTGGCTTCAAGAGCGCAGCGGATTAAATCGGGAGCTTGTGATTAAGCAGCACTTTATTGGCGTCACTGCTGCTCCTGAAAAAGCCGTCGCTTGGGGCCTTTCTGAAGAGACGCTGCTTGAGTTTTGGGAGTGGACGGGTGGACGTTACTCACTCTGGTCCGCAATCGGACTTCCGATCGCTATTAGCATAGGTATGCAGGGCTTCCGTGATCTGTTGGCCGGTGCACACAGCATGGATAAGCATTTCGAAGAGGCTAAGTTTGCCAATAATCTTCCTGTGCTACTGGCACTGATCGGTATCTGGAACATTAACTTTCAAGATATTCATGCCCATGCCATTTTGCCGTACGACGGTCGTTTAGCCCACCTTCCTGCCTATCTAGAGCAGTTGGAGATGGAGAGTAACGG
>CATEEE010000071.1 GCA_949499045.1 Marinobacterium sp. xm-d-530
AACTGTTCATCAAACTGCGATGTCAGTGTTCATAACAAGGAGAAGAAAATGAAACTAGCAAAAATTAAATTTCTAGCAGCGGGTGTTGCAATGAGCGTTGCCTCTTCTGCAATGGCGGCTGAGTGTATTGCTCCAGCTAACCCAGGCGGTGGTTGGGACTTCACTTGTCGACAGATCGGTAAGATCATGTATGACATCGGAGCAGTTAAAGATCCAGTTCAAGTGACTAACATGGCGGGTGCAGGTGGTGGTCTAGCCTACGCTCACGTAGTTAATGAGCGTAGCGATGACGGTGACCTTATTGTTGCAGCGTCAACGGCTACAGCGACTCGTCTAGCTCAAAATGCTTACTCAGGCATGACCTCTGATCAGGTTCGTTTCCTAGGTGCTATCGGTGCTGACCCAGGCGTTATCGTTGTGGCTAAAGATTCGCCATACCAAACTCTGAATGACCTTCTTGATGATGTCATTGCTAACCCAGGCAAGCACGCGTTCGCGGGTGGTTCTGCTGCAGGCGGTTACGATCACCTTAAAGTCCTAATGGCGCTAAAACGTAAAGGCTTCACTGACATCCGTAAAGTTAAATACATTGCCGTTGACGGTGACGCGGATGCGATCACACAAACTATCGGTGGTTTCACTTCAGCAATGACGGGTGACATCTCGGGTGTTGTAAGCTTCATCAAAAACGGTGACGTACGCGTATTGGCTTCATTCACTGATGAGCGTATCGAAATTCCAGGCCTAGATGCTGTCATTCCAACAGCGAAAGAGCAGGGTATCGACGTTGTCGCGGTTAACTGGCGTGGTCTATACACTCCAAAAGACGCTTCTGAAGCTTCTTACAAGCAGTGGTCTGATGCGCTAGCTCAGGTTGCAGCGTCTAAAGAGTGGGCGGATGCTATGGAAGCGAATGGTCTTGTTAAGTTCACGAAAGTGGGCCCAGACTTCCAGGACTACCTAAACGGTGTGATGCAGGAAGTACAAGATATGTCTAAAGAGCTTGGTGTAATCAAGTAATGACAGATCGCATAACGGGGTTAATCGTCGTTGTGCTGGCGCTCGCGTATTTCGCGGGCGCCACTCAACTGCAAGAGCCTTTTTTCTCTGATCCACTCGGCCCGAAAGCCTTCCCTATGATGATTGCATCGGTGGCGGTGATTTGTGGTCTTGTGATGATCATGAAACCGGATCAAGAGCCAGAGTGGCCAGGTTTAACAACCTTTATGCACATTGGCTTTGCAGTTGTAGCGCTGGTTTTCTATGCCTACACACTTAAACCGCTCGGTTTCTTAGTTTCAACCGCGATTGCGGGTACTGCGGTATCCTATCTAATTGAAGCTAGAGCAAAAAATGCTGTGGTGACTGGAGTGCTTTTCTCAGGGGCGCTGTTCCTGATCTTCAAGTTTATCTTCGGTCTAAGTCTATTTGCGTTACCGCGCTGGTTGATGGGGTAGGGTATGGATATCTTTGCAAATTTAGCAATTGGCTTTGATGTGGCGCTGTCGCCCTTCACCCTAGCCCTTGCGATAGCAGGCTGTATCCTTGGAACAATGATCGGTTCACTACCCGGTCTGGGTCCATCGAACGGTGTTGCGATACTAATTCCTCTAACATTCTCATTTGGCTTAGATGCCACTCAAGCGTTGGTGCTAATGACGAGTGTTTACTACGGCGCCATGTACGGCGGTCGTATCTCCTCGATTCTTTTGAATATTCCTGGCGATGAGCCGGCCATGATGACCTGCCTTGATGGTTATCCTATGGCCAAAGCTGGTCGAGCAGGTGATGCACTTGTTCTGTCAGGTGTGGCTTCATTCGTAGGCGCTTTATTAGCAACCGTTGGTTTGATGCTGCTTGCGCCGCTATTGGCTCGTGTAGCTTACCAGTTTGGTCCTGCCGAGTACTTTGCGCTCTACATGTTGGCCTTTGCGACCCTCGGTGGTATCGGTTCTAACAACCAGGCTAAGGCGGCACTAGCCGTTTGTATCGGTTTGGGTATTGCGACTATTGGTGTGGATGCTTCTACCGGCATGACACGCTTTACTGGCGATAACATGCACCTGTTTGACGGTATCGACTTCTTGGTGGCGATTGTCGGTCTCTTTGCGGTCTCTGAAGTGCTAGTGTTCATTGAATCTCACGGTAAAGACTCTGCGATTGGGGTGAAACTCGAGAAGGTGCGTATCCCTTGGGCAGACATTGCACGTACCAAGTGGACTATGTTGAAAGCCACGGTAATCGGTTTTATTGCTGGTCTACTCCCGGGAGCGGGTGCTTCGTTGGGTAGCTTCCTTGCCTACATGCAAGAGAAGTCATCAGTGCGTGATAATTCGCAGTTTGGTAAAGGTGATCCACGTGGAATCGCGGCGCCAGAGGCGGGTAACAACGCAGCGGCTGGTGGTGCACTGGTGCCTATGTTGACTCTGGGTGTGCCAGGTTCTGGTACAACAGCGGTTCTGCTTGCTCTACTGATGACACTGAATATTACGCCTGGTCCAACGCTGTTTAACGATCGCCCTGAGGTGGTTTGGGGTCTAATCGCTTCACTACTGATTGCAAACGTAGTGCTGTTGATACTTAACGTTCCATTGGTGAAGATGTTCAGTCGCGTACTGCAGGTTTCGCCAGCGATTCTGTTGCCAGGTGTTACCTTGGTTGCGTTCGTCGGTATCTACTCACTGAC
>CATEEE010000072.1 GCA_949499045.1 Marinobacterium sp. xm-d-530
CCTGTCATTCTTCTGACTCAGCGAGTAGTTGAATCGACAATGAACGAAGCGCTTCGCGAGATCGAAGCACTGCCAGACGTGGTGGGTGAAGTGACCCGTATCCGTGTAGAACAGCTGGCTGATTAAGAGGAATTTTTGATGCGTTATATCTCGACTCGTGGTGATGCACCAGCACTCAATTTTGCGGATGTGCTACTCGCTGGTTTGGCGTCAGATGGTGGTCTCTATGTACCTGAAACACTTCCGACCTTCTCCAAAGAGGAGATCGCAAGCTGGGCAGGCTTAAGCTATGCGGATCTTGCGTTCAAGGTTATCAAGCCGTTCGTCGAAGAGTGTATTAGCGACGCTGATCTTAAATCGATGATCGATGAAACCTATGCCGTGTTCAAACACGATGCGGTAGCGCCACTGGTCCAGATCGATAGTAATGAATTTGTTTTAGAGTTGTTCCACGGACCGACTTTGGCATTCAAAGACTTTGCACTTCAGTTGCTAGGTCGCTTGATGGATCATGTGCTGAAACAGCGTAACGAGCGTCTGGTTATTATGGGTGCAACCTCAGGTGATACCGGTTCTGCGGCTATCGAAGGCTGTCGTCACTCCGAGCACTTGGATATTTTTATTCTGCACCCTTACAACCGTGTCTCTGAAGTTCAACGCCGCCAGATGACTACCATATTGGAAGATAACGTCTTCAATATTGCGCTGGAAGGTAACTTTGACGACTGTCAGGAGATGGTGAAAGACAGCTTTGCTGATCAGAGTTTCTTGAACGGTATGAAGCTGGGTGCAGTGAACTCGATCAACTGGGCTCGTATTATGGCTCAGATCGTCTACTACTTCTCAGCGTCACTCACTCTGGGTGGGCCGCACCGTCCGGTCTCTTTCTCGGTTCCGACCGGTAACTTTGGTGATATCTTTGCCGGTTACTTGGCCAAGCAGATGGGTCTACCGATCGATCAGTTGGTGGTTGCAACTAACCGCAATGACATTCTTCACCGCGTTATTAGCGGTAACGACATGTCTAAAGGTCACCTGGAGCACACGCTATCGCCATCGATGGACATTATGGTCTCGTCTAACTTTGAACGTCTTCTGTTTGACGTTTATGGTCGTGATGGGAAAGCAGTTGCTGACCTTATGGCCCGCTTCAAGAAAGAGTCTGTTCACCTGGGTGAGGGTGAGTGGGATAAGGTGCGTGAGCTGTTCAACAGCTACGCCGTTGATGATGAGACAACTTGTCAGGTCATTGCTGATGTCTACAAGTCGACTGAGTACCTACTCGATCCGCATACGGCGATTGGCGTTAAAGCCGCTCGCGAATGTCGTCGTGATATGAGCGTGCCTATGGTGACTCTGGCTACTGCGCATCCGGTTAAGTTTCCAGATCCTATCGTTAATGCTGGTCTTGAAGCACCTAGTCTGCCGGTTCATATGAGCGATCTATTCGAACGAGAAGAGCGTTTCTCGGTGCTGGACAATGATCTAGGCACTGTGCAGCAGTTTGTCGCAACTCACTCGCACAAGAGCTAAATGAATCGCCCCTCCACTGAGGGGCGTTTTTTTGTATGGACAGTTTCTTCTCTCTCTCAAAACTTTTTTGGTTCCTCGCTGCCCCCGACCACCTTTTGGTCTGGTTGATGCTGCTCGGTCTTCTGCTGCTATGGCTTGGTAAACGCCGATTGGCCGGTTGGTTGCTCTCTATTGATCTGTTGTTGTTGATGGGGATTCTGCTGATGCCGCTTGGGGATATCGTATTGCACCCTCTGGAATCACGTTTTAAACAGCCGGATCTTAATAAGATTGAGCCTGCTGGTATTGTGATTTTGGGCGGAGGAGAAAACCCTGAGCTCTCTTCGGTTTGGCAACAATCCCAATTTAATGCTGCGGCTGAGCGGGTTATGGTGATTCCAGCCTTGGCGAAACGTTTCCCGGACGCGCCAATCATTTTTACCGGTGGCAGTGGTTCCGTTCTCCGTCAATCATTCAAGGGAGCTGACGGTGTAGCCGATTATCTGAATCAAATCGGCCTTTTGGATCGAGTCCTTCTGGAAAACCAGTCGCGAAATACCTACGAAAATGCACTGTTATCGGCAAAGTTGTTGGGTGCAGTGCCAGATCAACCTTGGTTGTTGGTCACCTCGGCGTTTCATATGCCACGTTCAGTGGGGATATTTGAGAAGCAGGGTTGGCAGGTGATTCCCTACCCAGTGGACTACTACTCGACCACATCAACAGG
>CATEEE010000073.1 GCA_949499045.1 Marinobacterium sp. xm-d-530
ACACGAATCTTGAATTTACCGTTGGTCATTTTCTCTACTTCTTCAGCGAAGTAGACACCGCCCATGTAGAAGCCGATACCTGGAGGTACAGCCGACTGTAGGCGCCAGTTAAGTTCTGGTAGCTCAGCAGCTGAAGCTGCAGTTGCTGCTGAAACGGCTGCTGCTAGTACAGCACCTTTAAAAAGATCTCTACGTTTCATGATATTTCCTTGTGTTTGCCTTTTCGGCGTTTATTGTTAGTTAGGACACAGCTAATACTAGCTATAACCAGCCACCATGCAAGAGTATTAATTATTTGATCTAATCAACCTCCTACTTTGGTCTAATATAGTAAGTGATCTGGTAGGACCAGTATGACCTTAAATTGCCCTTCTATGATTTAAAAACGGCCGTTTAATGAGCTTTAGAACCTGAGATTAAGACTAAAGTCTATGCCGAGCGTTTGTTCTGGTATGACCAGTTGCAACCTCTTCTTGTACCCCACTTGAAAACCGGTCACACTGCGAAGTTATAACAAATAGATCAGAGAGCGTGTTTAAGGAATGAAAGCTTTACTGAAATTCTCAGCCGCCATTGACGCCATCAATGGCTGGGTAGGCAACTACATTAAATGGTTAATTCTCGCTGCGGTATTGGTCAGTGCAGGTAACGCAACGACTCGTTATCTGTTCAGTGTTGCGTCTAATGCAATGTTGGAGCTGCAGTGGTACTTATACGCAGCTGTGTTCACGGCTGCAGCCGGTTACGTACTCAAGCTGAACGAACACGTTCGCATTGATGTCGTGAGCCAACGCATCTCCCCAAGAGCACGAAATTGGGTTGATGTCATAGGCCTGCTCTTTTGCGTGATGCCAGTCAGCCTCTACATCTGCCTTCAATCAATTCCTAACCTTTTAGAGACTTATGCAAACCAAGAGGTGAGTCAAAATGCGGGTGGCCTGCTGCGTTGGCCTGTGCGTGCCATGATTCCAATAGGTTTCGGTCTGCTATTTATTCAGGCATTTAGCGAACTGATAAAGCGTTGGGCTTTCCTGAAGGGTTACATCGACGATCCGCTTAATAAAGGTGGCCACGTAAACATGGACGACGAGCAGGAGACGGCGTAAATGGAATTTCTAGCGGATAACATCGCGCCGATTATGTTCGGCACACTGATCATCTTTCTTCTTTCCGGTTTCCCGGTCGCGTTTAGTTTGGCGGCAAATGGTATTCTTTTTGCCATTATTGGTCATGAGCTCGGTCTACTGGACTGGGTCCTGCTTCAGGCAATACCTGAACGTATCTACGGCATCATGCAGAACGACACGCTATTAGCGATTCCGTTCTTCACTTTCATGGGGATTATCCTGCAGCGCTCAGGCATGGCAGAAGATCTTCTCGAATCAGCGGGGCAGCTGTTTGGCCGAGTACCGGGTGGTCTTGGTTATGCGGTCATCCTTGTAGGTGCGCTACTAGCCGCAACAACGGGTGTTGTCGCTGCATCAGTCATCTCTATGGGTCTAATTTCGCTGCCAGTTATGATGCGTTACCGCTATCACTACCCAACAGCTGCAGGTCTTTTAACCAGTGCCGGCTCGTTGGCACAGATCATTCCACCATCACTGGTATTGATCGTACTGGCCGACGTACTTTCACTGTCGGTTAAGGATGCTTACATGGGCGCTATGCTTCCGGCGGCCATGGTCGTGAGCTTCCTACTTCTATACATGTTCGCTCTGTCGATCTTTAAACCGGCGATGGTGCCACCGCTTCCTGCAGAAGCGCGCACTCTTCAAGGCACTAAATTATTAGTGTCGGTTCTGACCGCTATGCTGCCACCGATTATTTTGATCTTCTTAGTATTAGGTACCATCTTTGTTGGATGGGCAACACCGACTGAGGGTGGTGCAATGGGTGCTGTGGGCGCGCTATTGCTATCGATCATCCGCCGTCGTTTGACGCTGGATGTGATTAAAGGGGCTCTAGATTCAACCGCTAAACTGTCAACCTTCGTCATGTTTATCTTGGTTGGCTCTTCAATATTTGCTCTATCCTTCCGTGCGGTAAACGGTGATCTTTGGATTGAGCATCTATTTAGCTTTATCCCGGGAGGTGAGCTTGGCTTTGTTCTTTTCGTCAGCTTACTGGTCTTTGTACTGGGCTTCTTTATCGACTTCTTTGAGATCGCCTTCATCTTGATGCCTCTGATTGGTCCGGTAGCGGCCAACATGGACATCAATATGGTGTGGTTCCTCGTCGTTGTCGGCTTGAATATGTCGATGTCCTTCTTAACTCCGCCCTTTGGCTTTGCGCTCTTCTACCTGCGCAGTGTGGCTCCAAAGAGCGATTATAAGGATGAGATTACCGGTCGTTTGGTTCACGGTATGAAGACCATGGAGATCTACCGAGGTGCAATTCCATTCATCCTGATTATGCTGACGTCATTAGTGTTGATTATTGTCTTCCCTGAGATTGTGACCTTTAATCTTGACGCACCATTGGATGTCGATCTGGATACGATAGAGATCACCATCGATGGCATGGGTGGCGGTGATGACCCTTGGGGTGCAGACGCTTCTGACCCGTGGGCTGAATAATATTGCTTATCGTCAAAAGGCTGCTTCGGCAGCCTTTTTTGTGCCTCTTTTTAGTTAAACTGCAGTTTTTTGTGCATAAGTCTGTTTATAACTTATGAAAAATCTGTCATTTAGTTGTTAATTTCTGGAAAAGCTCTGGCGTTTACCCTCAGCTCCTGCATCTTGTAACCTATTGATTTAAATAACTTGCGGATATTTATTTGAAAATTCTGTGGATAATTGCACCCTGTGGGGATAAGATTCGTCAATACCTTTAAAAA
>CATEEE010000074.1 GCA_949499045.1 Marinobacterium sp. xm-d-530
AGAGACCTTCCGCACCATCAAGGCAACCTACTTCAGGATTGCTCTCGATTTTGTAGAGACCTACCGCAACGACGCATTGATCAATGGTCTGAAATTAGACGTTCACCACGAGGAGCAGGCGGTTGAGCTATTCGCTCAAAATATTATGAAAGCAGGAACTCACTTCTTGGATAATCCAATGGAGACCCCTTTTGTTCCGAGTTGGAACCGCGTGATCAGTGCCTGCCCAGATGTTCAACAGATGATATTAGATGCGGTTGATGCTGATATGAATGAGTTTGGGGAGGGCTAATCATGGCAGTGTTAGGCAACAGTCCGCTTGAGCAGCGTGTAGCAGCACATCTAACTCTTTTATATCCAGATAGTGATATTCATGAGCTGACCCGACAGTGTTTGAAAGTTATGCAGCTCTCAGCGGATGCCCCCTCTCCTGAACCGCATCGCAATATTTGGGATCAGTCTGATGTCATGCTGATAACCTATGCGGATACGCTCCGCACAGAGGCTGAGGCTCCCCTGAAGACCCTGAACGACTTTGTTAAGAACCGCCTTGCAGAAAGTGTGTCAGTGGTGCATCTGCTCCCTTTCTTTCCGTTCAGTTCCGATGATGGTTTCAGTGTTATGGATTACACCACGGTTAATCCTAGCTGCGGAGATTGGTCTGATATTCGCTCCATGACAGAATCTTTCAAGGTGATGGGTGATCTGGTGATTAATCACTGTTCGAGTCGCAGCCTGTGGTTTGAGAACTACAAAAAAGGGGTCGATCCAGGGGCTGGTTACTTCTTTGAGGCCGAGCCTGAATGGGATCTCTCGAAGGTGGTTCGCCCAAGAACCTCGCCTCTACTGAAAGAGGTACGTACTGTGAATGGCGAGAAACACGTTTGGTGCACCTTCAGTCATGATCAGGTCGATCTAGACTTCACCAATCCAGATCTGTTGCTTGAGATTCTCTCAATCATACATCTCTATTTGGAACAGGGGATACGCTGGTTCCGCCTTGATGCGGTAGCTTTTTTGTGGAAAGTGCCCGGTACCAGTAGTATCAACTTGCCAGAGACTCATGAGGTGATACGCCTTCTACGACTGCTCATAGAGCACCATTCGCCGGACGCCGTCATTATTACCGAGACCAATATTCCCAATTCAGAAAACCTCACCTATTTTGGCAACGCGAATGAGGCGCATCTGATTTACAACTTCTCACTCCCGCCGCTTCTAATTAATACTCTGGTGACAGGTGATTGTACTCATCTAAAACAGTGGTTGATGACCATGCCTCCTGCTCAATATGGAACAACTTATCTTAACTTTATCGCATCGCATGATGGTATTGGTTTGCGTCCGACTGAGGGGCTGCTAAGCGAGTGGGAGATAGAAAACCTGATAGGAACCATGCAGAGGTTTGGTGGCCGAGTGAGTTGTCGAACGGATGCTGAAGGGAACTCAAAGCCTTATGAGATCAATATCAGCCTTTGGAATGCGATGGCGGGTACGCATCAGTCAGGCCCTGATGAGCTTCAATTTGCACGCTTTATCTGCGCAGCAGCGGTAATGATGGCGCTCGAAGGTGTTCCGGCGTTCTATATCCACTCATTGATAGCAACAGAGAATGATGTCGAGCGTATCGAGCATACGGGTAGTTTTAGGTCGATCAATCGTCGTGTATGGGATGCAGATCAATTGGAGCAACAGCTCTCTACAGAGACCCACCACAAAAAGGTGTTTGAAGCGATGCAGTCTCTGTTAAAGGTTCGTCGTAAACAGCCTGCCTTTCACCCCAATGCCACCATGTACACTCTGCACACAGGGGAATCACTGTTTGCCTTCTGGCGTCAAAGCATCAATCGCTCTCAGAGTATATTTGCCGTCTATAACATCACCAATGAGCCGCAGACCTTTAATTTGTCTCAGTTAAACCTGGTGATCACTGATGAGTGGACAGATTTAGTCAGTGGTGAGGTGTTTGATGATCGGTTGGCGCTGGTCACGCTGCGCCCCTATCAATATCTCTGGTTAACCAATAAACCCGTTTAGATTCTTTTAGTTATTTGGCTCATCGCTTAAGCTTGAATGATCACGGGTTGATTAGAGCGATGTGGCCGATGAAAGCGTTAGTCTTCAGTTCCAGAAAAGATGAGAAGAGTTTTCTCATTAATGCCTTTGAATCCTCAGGTCATGAGGTGAAGTTCGAAGAGGTACACCTTAATCGGAAAACAGCCGAGTTGGCTGTCGGTTTTGATGCTGTTGTGGTGTTCGTCAATGATCAGTTGGATGAAGCTTGTCTTAAGAGATTGGCTGAGCTTGGTGTAACAACGGTGGCTCTTCGATGTGCTGGTTACAATAACGTAAACCTAGATGCCGCCAAACGGCTCGGTTTGTCGGTTGTTCGCGTGCCTGCCTATTCACCTTATGCCGTGGCTGAACATGCTTTAACCCTGCTGATGTCCCTCAATCGACATGTTCATAAAGCCTACAATCGCGTACGAGAGGGTAATTTCTTGCTGGATGGCCTTTTGGGTCGTGATATTCATGGTAAGACGGTAGGGGTGGTTGGTACCGGAAATATTGGTTCCGTCTTTTGCCAAATCATGAGGGGCTTTGACTGTCGCCTCCTAGCCTTTGACCCAAATCCATCTCAAGATTTAATCGAGCAGGGCGTTGAGTACGTAGATCTCGACAGTTTGCTAAAGCAATCAGATTTTATCTCGCTGCACTGTCCGCTGATGCCTCAGACGCATCATGTGATCAGTGAGCGTGCATTGGCATTGATGAAACCGACTGCGGTTTTGATCAATACCTCTCGCGGGGGTTTGGTCGACACGAAGGCGGTCATCAATTCGCTTAAAAAGGGAGCGCTGTCTGGTCTTGCTATCGATGTCTATGAAGAAGAGGCGGATCTGTTCTTTGAAGATCAGTCTAATCAGGTGATTGCAGATGACGATTTGATGCGCTTGATGACCTTTCCTAATGTGATAGTTACAGGGCATCAGGCCTTCTTAACGGAAGAGGCATTGATTAACATTGCTCAAACAACGGCTAATAATCTGACCTGTTTGGAGCAAAACGCCTCTTGTGAAAATCAGCTTACTTAAAGGTAACTCATGATAAAAACAGTTTTTCTTGACCGATCAACGCTTGGTCCGACCGTTTCGATAACCAAGCCAAGTTTCGGGCATGACTGGGTTGAGTACGATCGTACTGCTCAGGCTGAAGTGGTCGATCGTTTGCGTGGCGCTCAGATTGCTATCTCTAATAAGGTGCCCATTCGTGCTGAGGCTTTTGAGCAGCTTCCTGATTTGAAATTGATTGCAGTTGCTGCAACGGGTTACGACGTAATTGATGTGGAAGCAGCACGCGCTCATGGGGTGAGTGTGGTGAACGTCCGCGGTTACGCGATGAATACTGTTCCTGAGCATGTGTTGGCTTTGATGTTTTCACTGCGTCGTTCCATTGTTGGCTATCGTCAAGATGTCATTGACGGTGAGTGGCAGAGAGCTCAGCAGTTCTGCTTTTTTAATCACTCGATCAAAGATCTAGCGGGAACGACCATGGGAATCGTCGGTCGAGGGGCGCTAGGCAGCGCTTTGGGGCGTCTCTGCTCAGCGCTTGGAATGCAAGTTCTCTATGCCGGACGAAAAGGAGAACCAAATCCTCCCGAGGGATATACCCCCTTCGATCAATTTTTAGCTCAAAGCGATGTGATCTCCCTTCACTGTCCGCTGACACCAGAGACACGCGGATTGAT
>CATEEE010000075.1 GCA_949499045.1 Marinobacterium sp. xm-d-530
AGTGTTCGAGCCTTTGCAATCGTCAAATCACTTTCTGCATTTACAAGTGCACGACGTGTTTCAAAGTACTCATTCTCTGTATCGAGAAGATCGAGCAGAGTGCGCTGACCTATATCAAACTGGCCCCGATAGGCGACACGTGCCTTGCTGATCGCCAATGCGTTCTGCTCTAGCAGACTAATTTGGCTCTGCAAATTATTGATCGCATTAAAGGCAACCATTGCCTCCTGACGAATGTCGTAACAAGCGCCAAGACGTTCTGTCTCTGCACCAGCTGCTGCCTTTTGATACTGTCGAATAGCGGCTGCATCAGCCCCGCCGTTGTATAAATTAAAGCTCAGCACAAGCTCGACAGCCATATCACGATAATTGCCAGAGTTACCAGAACGGTTTCTCTCATGCTGGTCGCGCAGACGCAGATCTAATTTTGGTTTATTTGCCGCTTCACGCACACGCTTGTCAGCACGGGCCGCCATCAGTGATTCAGCACTGGCCATTAAAAATGGATGTTCCTGATAGGCCGTTTTTAGCACGCTGGCTGCATCCGAACCGATCATCTCGGTATTCAAAGAGACATCTGCAAGGTTATCTTCTGGCAGCAGATTGGTAATGCGTTGGTAACGTGCAGACACATCGTGCAAATTAGCCACTTCTGTTAACAAGTTCGTCTCTGCCAACGCTAATCGACCATTGGCTTGTTCTAAATCAACGCCACGACCAACACCCTGCTCTACTCGCTCTAAGATCTGATCGTAAATTTTACGGTGCTCAACGTAGTTCTCTTTAGTCAGCGCTAACAGTTTTTGCTCGCGTGCCACATCAACATAGGCATTGACCGCCTGAAAAGCCGCCTGCTCGGTTTCGTACTTAAATTCAAAATAACGAGCGCGACGCTCATGGCTTAAACGAGCCACCTGATTACGTGTCTCGTGACCGTCATAAATCATCTGTGTTAGCGTCAGCGTTGCCGTTGAATGATTGTAATCATCCAAATCCGTGCCAGGGCTTTTCGACCAACGAGTACCGGTATCCATATCTAAATCGATACTCGGGTAGTAGCCACCCTCAGCAGAGCGTTGTTCTTGTGCTGCCGCCTCAAAGTTATACCAAGCGGCATTCACACTTGGGTTATTGATCAAAGCTTCACTGATTGCTTTGTCAAAAATGCTTGTCTCATTGGCCTGCACAGCAAAAGATGAAGAGCCCAAAAATACTGAGATCGCTATCATTCGACGCATTTTAAATTCCTATTCAATTAATAATGTGGCTGCGTTGGTATAAATGTCACACAGCGTCTATATTTACTTTGTTGAAAGTGTAGTAAACCGTTTGCAAATTGCGGGCCAACTTTTCTCAAATTGCTAAGAATTATATAAAAAGGCCACCACACCAAGCTTATGACTCTCACACGCCCACTGTTCCAATCGAACTGGATACGCAGATCGCTCAACCGATCTGCTGGCGTGCTGTTTGCATTAACACTGACCACCGCGCTAGCCAAAACGGACTATGTTGGCATGCTAGCGATCGCCAAAGAACGCTACGGTGAAAAAGCCGTTGCAACAGTCAATGACTGGCAAGCGCTCATTAATGAGGTAAGACCACTTGCCCATAAAGCAAAGCTGGAAGCGGTAAACGATTTCTTTAACAATCGGGTGCTGTTTGTTGATGACATCTACAACTGGAAAGAGAGTGATTACTGGGCGACCCCGCTCGAGACCATGGGGGTATTAAAAGGTGATTGCGAAGACTTTACGATTGCTAAATACATGACACTTTTATTGGCCGGAATGCCCATGGAGCATCTGCGGCTATTCTACGTAAAAGCAAAAATAGGCGGTGTAAACAGCACACTTAGCCAAGCTCACATGGTATTGAGCTATTATGAAAAGCCCACCTCAGCGCCTTTAATTTTAGATAATTTAATACCCGATATTAAAGCGGCAACCAACCGTCCAGACCTAACCCCTGTCTTTAGTTTTAACTCAGCGGGCATTTGGATTGGCGGTTCAACCACTGCTGCTTCAAATGATCCAGCCGCTAAATTATCGCGCTGGAGCGACCTAATTGAACGAATGCAAAACGAGGGAATTCAATAATGCCCTCTTGTGACCAGATGGAGCTTTGCTATGTCATTAGTTAAACAGTTATGGATTGGTATCATCCTACTCATGGTGATCGCCTTTGGTGGCAGCTTCGTGGTTAGCAGTTTGTCTGCAAAAAATTACTTAGAAAAACAGCTCACCATCAAAAATTCAGATAACGCAAACGCCCTCGCACTATCGTTAAGTCGCTCACAAGCAGACCCCGTTATGCTTGAGCTAACACTGGCTGCACAGTTCGATACAGGCTTTTACAAAGAGATTAAACTCACCGGAGCTGACGGCACTACTCTGCTAGAGCGCACCGATAACACCAGAGTGACGGAAGCCCCCAGCTGGTTTATGGAGCTATTCCCTATCAATGCACAACCAGGGGTCGCCGCCGTTCAAGATGGATGGACTCAAGTTGGCATGCTGACACTGGTGAGCCACAACCGCTTTGCATACGCAGAACTCTGGTCTAGCACCAAAAACCTGATTAGTTATTTCGTCATTGCCGCTTCATTAGCAGGGATACTAGGCAGCCTTTTATTACGCGTTATTACTCAACCATTAACGAGCGTTGTCAATCAAGCCAAAGCCATTAGCGAGCGCCGTTTCATAACAACACCTGAACCTAAAACGCTTGAGTTCAAGTCCGTTGTTTCATCAATGAACAGCCTGTCGGATCGTATTCAAGAGATGCTTAAACAGGAAACAGACCGCCTAGAACAGTGGCGCAAAAATGCACAGCTAGACAGGGTGACCAACACACTCAATCGCGACCCGTTTATGGGTAAATTATCAGCAGCATTAAGTCATGATGACGAATCATCTAACGGGGTGGTTATTCTGTTCCGACTAAAAAACCTACAAGAGATCAACCGCGAAATCGGTCGCAATTATGCAGACAAGCTGCTCGCTAAATTCGGTGAGGTTCTCAATCATTATGTGGCTAACAACAGTGACTGGGTCGTAGGTAGGTTGAATGGCTCCGACTTTGCACTGTTAGCGACCGGTCATGACAACCCAGGTCATTTAGCAATTGAGCTTCAACAAAAACTCATACACGTTGCGCGCGAACTTGAGGTAAACAGCCTAACCCCTATCCCCATGAGTGCCGCACAATATTCGCCTAAGAACACGCTAGCGGATCTGATGACAATGCTGGATGCCAAACTTCAAGAAGCACAAATAAAATCCCTAAAAGACCCAGTGATCCTAGCGTCGTTTAATCATAGCGATGAACCGGATAATAACTCTGTTGAGCACTGGAGTGAGCTGTTAAATGATGCACTCAACGCAAAGGCTTTTAACCTCGCTCAGTTCCCTGTCCTATCAATAGATGGCAAGCTTGTTCATAACGAGACCGCCGCTCGCCTTAACGTTGATGGTTCTATTATCCAAGCCGGTGAATTTATTCCATGGTTACAGCGCCTAAAACGAACCACCGATTTTGATAAAGCGCTCATTGAGCAAGCCATCAAAACACTTGAAAGCAGTGATAGTGCTTTGGCTGTTAACCTGACGCCAGCATCGCTAGATGACAGTCTATTTAAACAGTGGCTAGCCAATACACTCAAAGCATCACCCAAAGCGGCAAGCCGATTGTCTATTGAGATACCAGAACAAGGAGCACATCAACGCATTGCTGCGTTTAGAGAGCTTATTCACACTCTAAAACCGATGGGTGTGCGTGTAGGCATTAAACATGCAGGACAAGATATTGAGCGCATCAGCGCACTGCATGATCTTGGTCTAGACTACGTGAAGATTGACGCATCTTTGATTCATAATATCGACAAAGATACGCAGAACCAGACACTGCTTCGAGCCATTTGTTTGGTCGTCCACTCCATCGGCTTAACGGCCATTGCCGCTATGGTACAAACACCTGAAGAGTGGCACATCCTTAACGAATTGGGCCTAGACGCAGGCGCAGGGCCAGAAGCAAAAAACCACCTAAGCGATTAAGCTAAGGTGGTGTTTCTTGCCGGGTAAGATTGTAGAGTTTTTCTAATTTTAATTCGCACATTGCGAATCATTTTAAAAGCAGTTTTTCATCTTCCGGAAGTAGATCTAATTTATTATCTAAGCCATCACGTAAGCGACGACGCATCAGCATCTTCGCTTGGGAAGCATCAGGCAGCTCTGTAAACTGAATCACATTCTTCGCCATCAATAGCTCAATGACATCGTCCAGCACACGAACAAAGTCAAGATCTGACCGACTAAGTTCAACATGCTCTTGCCCTGCAAGCGAAGAGCTGAATGCCATTATTTCACTCTCATCCGACTCAGCAGACTCAACAAAACCCGGCAGCGCCTCCTGAGACACTGCCACAATATCACCGCGTTCATTTCGTTTAATGTAGTGCATATGAATCCTTAGTCGATGATGAGTTTGCCGCTCGATAAAAGATCATCAATCATTGCTGTTTGATCTGAATGACCCGTCACTAAATCGATACCTTCAAGTTTTATCTGCTGATCGGAATTCTCGAAATCGCTTCCACCATCAGCATCTATCTTAACTATAGTATCGCTGCCATCTTTCGAAAGTTGAATGTAACTCAACAAATTCGAGGCAGATGATCCATCTTCATTTTGCAATAAATCACTAATATCGATCACATCAGCACCTGTACCGAAATCAGTAATTGTGTCATTACCTTTATCGGCATCTGCCAGATTCCAAGCAAAGACATCGTCACCTAGGCCGCCAGTAAAAGTGTCATTGCCGGCACCACCAGATAAGAGGTCTGCATAATCACCGCCGGTAAAGCTATCATCAGCGGAACCGCCTTTCGAAGTGATCATAACTTGACCATTTTCTGTTGAAGAAACTGTTAACGACAGCTTATATCCTTCAGGCAATTCCTCAGAAGATCTAAGTGTCAATTCATCAGAGTCTGAACTAATTTCATTAAATAAATCGGCTGAATTAATTGTGATAGTGCCATCATCACCGGCTTCAAAAATATTGTCACCAAACACAATAGAATCGCCAGTCTTCAGCCCACCAATCGTAAATGAAGAGTTGAGGTCCTCAACGTTACCGGAATCATCCGTGGATAACGCCTCTAAAGCGACCGGGTATTCGTAAAATAATGGAGTGCTTGTATCAGTACCAATTTGTCCAATCGTAAATCCATTACCCTTTCCATCTGGTCCATTGGAAATAACATATTCACTGAATGCTACGCTGCTCTCAAAAACAATAGTGTCATCATTATTACCATTAGAGAAATCTGGTGTTATCGAGAATGTATATGACTTTTCGCCAATCATTGAATTTAGTGTTAATTGACTGTTGCTTATGGTTGAGGTGACTTCATTTCCGACCTGCTCACCCGCAGAATCGATCAATTTCAAGGTCGTTAAATATGAAAGTGCGTTGCCACCATTCCCCGCCTCTCTAGCCGTTGCTTGAACTGTATATTCTTTTTCATCAATGTTGATAGTTGCTGATATTTGAACATCTTCTTCAACACTGTTTTTAACCCAAAGATTGACCTGATTAATGGTTAAAGGACTGTCATATTTAACTGTTACCGTATCATTCCCAAGAATACGGAAAGAATTACTTGGACCTACTCCGAGACCGTTACCACTGTTAAAGTTCATACCCTCTGAAGCGGTTAATGTAATACCACCTGAATAAAATGTGGTTTTCCCATCAGCACCTGAAAGGTCAGATATACCTCCTGAAACAGGCACTCCTTCACCCGTTTCAATATCCATTTGACTATAGACATCTGAGGTCGGTGTTACAGTTATGGA
>CATEEE010000076.1 GCA_949499045.1 Marinobacterium sp. xm-d-530
AAGTATGAGAAAGCCTCTATGGCTGCAAGAGTATTCCCTACAGACAGATTAGCCCCAGAACTGGCTGTATTAGCTTTGTACTCGCAGCAACCTTTCAATGGCAACTATGTCCGCATCAACAAGCCCGAAGGGAGCTACGAATCGATAATAGCTAACTTAGCGTCTGACCACCCTGACATCAGAGCAATGAACACTATCAATGAATTCATGCAGTCACACACATGGGCATTGAAAGCTCCGATAGAGTTGGTTTACTCCAAAGACATAATGCGAGGCGGTAGACTTTACACACCTTACCAGAACTTACCGTCACGAAATCACTATGTTCGTAAGAACACACTTCTAGATGGCAAGCCGATTATAGAGGTTGATTTTAGTGCCAATCACCTACGTTTAGCACTTGCAATACTAGCTAAAGAAGATGCTGGTGATACACCCTATGAGGACATCTGTGAGCTTGCTGGGGGCGAGATTGAGAGACAACAAGCAAAGGTTTACATTACACGAGCAATAGGCTCTAAGGACCGCACAGAGGCTCTGGGGGCGTGCCTCAAGGAGAGGATTAACAACCGCCTATTTGAAAGACTAGAGGCTGCGACACAGAAGCGTTTCCCTAAGCTACCACTCTATGATGGAGAGACATTTAATGGTGGTCTTGGGGTTTATTTGCAGTCTGTCGAGGGGGCTATTCTGAAGGACGTGATGCAGCTAGGGATGATGCACGACATACCAACCATACCAGTTCATGACGCCCTAGCTGTTCAAGCGACTGAAGCAGAATGGGCTAAAGACGCTATGTCTGAAGTTTGGAGCGATCATGTTGGTTGTAGTTCAGCCAAAGCTAGAGTGTCGATGTAATCAGTCATGTTAATTAACCATGACAAGCCTTATACCCTAGGACAACGCAAAAGATTTACCCTAGCTTATCTGAATTACATGACAGAATGTGACAACAAACTCTGTAACTAAATAGAATTAATTCGTCATCATTTCAAAGAACGATCAGAGTATCGTCTGCCTACAACAGCTATTCTAGAAGCCCGATCATGTGGCTCTACAACTACTAGATAAGAACTAACGTATTTCTTACCATTTCGATTGGCATCAAAGCACTCACCTGCCACTGTCTCAATGGATAAACCATTTGCAGCCAGATAAGCCTATGGTTTGAGTAAGAACAGATTAAGTCAGGAGTATGGTTTTAGCCGTTTGACTATCAAGCAGATCGTAGAAAGTTAATTCCCGAGAGAAACAGGGTTGGGTGTACAGGTGGAGCGGGAGAGGGTTAATCACTGTTCTGATACGCAGTGTTGCAGCCCAGATACATAAAACGGTTATTTAGCTAAGTCGAATATTCGTCTGTTTTTTCGAACTTAGCGTTTAAGAGTTTTTCTTACTGATTGCGACTAGTGTGACTTAGATGTTACGGTAGTAAGCCTTGTATTTCTTATAATAAATTAACTTTCGTGATGCTTGCTGAGCTATTCACCCAGCCCACGTTGTATTTTATTCATCAGAAGGTTAATTGCTCATGTCACTCGCATTCAAATACCCCATTATCGGTTTTTTTTTACTATTTCTTTTGAATATAGAGTGGGCAATCGCTTTAGATGGTCCGAATGTTAATAGCTACTACGATGTCGGTAGCTGTTCAGTAAGGTTTTACAAGCGGTCAGCTTACAATCAAGGATATGTGAAGTTAGGTACTAACTATGCGGGTGGCACATACTTCAGGAGTGGAGGTAGCATAAGTAGTGGAAATCAAATTTCCGTAGGTAGTATAGCTAGTTGTCTCAGCGTAGATGTAAGCAACGTTACCCTGATTATGCAGGATGGAGCCACTGGAACTTTTGCGTCTGACGATTATATTGGCTTCAAATACAACTATAGCGGGCAAACTTTTGAGTACGCTTTTGCGGGTGTTAGTGGTACTCAAATTGTTACAAGCGTAACTGGTGCTTTAGTCGATACAATATCGCCGACGATGGCTATTACGGCAGCAGAAGGTGCAGATGGGTTTACATCTGATGATGCCACGCTGTCGCTAACCTTTACCGCTTCTGAGTCTACAAGCACCTTTGCTAAAGAAGACATTACCGTTACCAACGCAACACTCGGTACGCTGTCAGGATCAGGAACGACCTACACCATCACACTTACCCCCTCGTCAGCAGGGGCAGTTACAGTAGATGTCGCTTCAGGTGGGTTCACTGATGCAGCAGGAAATAGTAATACTGGAGCAGATCAGTTCAACTGGACCTATGGTGTTGATGCTATAACTAAGGCTGATGTCAAAGGCACGATAGAGGTTGCAAACAACTTTGCTATTCAGTTTAGCCAAGCATCCATGAAGAATATTGGTTGGCGATTTGACTGGCTCAGACGAAATCAATCCGTTTCAAGTAAGTCAGTGCAAGGCATAAACGTAGCCTTTGCAGACCCACTATTGGAACAATACTTCAATGGTGACCCTAGAGCATTAGATGCCTTCAAACTGGCTTCAGCGGAAGATGTACTTCAGCGTTTAGGGACTAATCCAGATGCAGTCATGTCTGATGTACAAGCCGCTCC
>CATEEE010000077.1 GCA_949499045.1 Marinobacterium sp. xm-d-530
GCCCTGGAATATGCCTTTCGATGTTAGAAAAAGAGTATCGCGCGCAGTGTGCCGAAGGCCGAAGGAGCGGGGTGTGTTTTCTTGCTTCTTCTTTGCTCACACAAAGAAGAAGGCTAGCCAACGCAGTTGGATAGACAGCTTTTGATCTTAAAGAAACAGAGAAAAAAGAGGTGGTGGGCCCAGCAGGACTTGAACCTGCGACCGATCGATTATGAGTCGAGCGCTCTAACCAACTGAGCTATGGGCCCTAAGAAAGGCGCCCATAATACCTAGCTGGTTTTATGGGCGCAATAACTTATAAATCAAAGATTTATTCGTCGATAAAACCACGTAGGTGATCAGAACGACTTGGGTGACGAAGCTTGCGCAGTGCTTTCGCTTCGATCTGACGAATACGCTCACGGGTTACGTCGAACTGCTTACCCACCTCTTCTAGAGTGTGGTCAGTGTTCATGTCGATACCAAAGCGCATGCGAAGCACTTTCGCTTCACGAGCGGTTAGACCCGCTAAGACAGCACGCGTCGATTCACGAAGACCTTCGCCCGTCGCTGAATCGATTGGTGAATCCATCGTTGAATCTTCGATAAAGTCACCTAGGCTCGAATCTTCGTCGTCACCGATCGGTGTCTCCATCGAGATTGGCTCTTTAGCGATTTTAAGGACTTTACGAATCTTATCTTCCGGCATCTCCATACGCTCTGCTAGCTCTTCTGGCGTCGCTTCACGACCCATCTCCTGCAGCATTTGGCGTGAGATACGGTTCAGTTTGTTGATCGTCTCGATCATATGAACCGGAATACGGATAGTACGTGCTTGGTCGGCAATCGAGCGAGTGATCGCCTGACGAATCCACCAGGTCGCGTACGTCGAGAACTTGTAACCACGACGGTATTCGAACTTATCAACCGCTTTCATCAGACCGATGTTACCTTCCTGGATCAGATCCAAGAATTGTAGACCACGGTTGGTGTACTTCTTAGCGATCGAAATAACAAGACGCAAGTTGGCTTCAACCATCTCTTTCTTAGCACGACGTGAACGCGCTTCACCGATAGACAGTTGGCGGTTAACCTCTTTGATCTCAGATAAATCGATGCTGAGCTCCTCTTCAACGGCAACCAGACGGCGTTGAGCGCGTTTAAGGTCATCAAGGTGAGCAGAGATCGCTTCAGAGTAAGGTTTACCAGACTTCACTAGATCATCGAAGTAATCAGGGTTTGTCTCGTTACCAGGGAAGGTTTTAATAAACTGATCACGCGGCATACGGCACTTCTGAGTACACATACGCATGATGTTGCGCTCTTGTGTACGAACGCGATCAATGTAGCCACGCACACGGCTAACCAGCATCTCGTAGTAACGTGGAGACAACTTAACAGGCGCGAATACCAACGCCAGCTCTTCCAAAGCCGCACCAAAGGCTGATGAATCACGGCCTTTGCTCTCAGCTTTAATCAGTTTAGCCAGAGCCTCTTCGATGGCACCGAAACGTTCAGCTGCCTCTTCTGGGTCTGGACCACGATCCTTTTCTGAATCGTCATCGTCATCATCTGAATCATCGTCAGCGTCGTCAGCCTCTTCCTCTACAGGAGCAGGATTGTTGTTAGCGATTTCAGCATCAGGATCGATGTAGCCGCTGAACAGATCGCTTAGGCGACCCTCTTCTTCAACGGTGGTTTTGTAGGTATCAAGAACCAAGGCAACACTGCCTGGGAATTGAGCAAGGGCACCCATGACACCACGGATACCCTCTTCAATACGTTTAGCAATTTCGATCTCGCCTTCACGAGTCAGCAGCTCGACGGTACCCATCTCACGCATGTACATGCGCACCGGATCGGTCGTACGACCGGCATCAGACTCCACTGCGGCAAGAGCAGCAACCGCCTCTTCATCAGTATCGTCAGCCGTATCACCATCGGTCATTAGAAGGGTTTCAGCATCCGGCGCTACTTCAGACACAGAGATACCCATGTCGTTAATCATGCGGATGATATCTTCTACCTGATCGGGATCGGCGATATCTTCAGGGAGGTGATCATTCACCTCAGCGTAGGTCAAGTAGCCCTGTTCCTTACCTTTAGCGATAAGTTCCTTCAGGCGTGATTGCTGCTGTTCAGTGTTGTCAGACATTTAAAATCCTGTGTCTAGCCACGTTGGGCGCGCAAAAATTGCAAGCGCCGAAGTATAGCTAAAAAGTTCAACCTCTGCCAGTTAAAGACGGATTAACGACAGGGTTATTAATAGAAAATAAATTGGGGCAGGTAGCCAGGTTTACAAGGCCTTACGCACTAACAGTTGCGCCAGCTGCTGTTTCTCTTCTTGAGTCAGTGGTCTCTCACGCGAAAGGCGTGTCAGTTCAGCCAATTCATGCTCATACTTTCGGGATAACAACCGACTCATGGCGTCATCTAACAACACCTTAGCATCGACATTATTCAGCACTGGATCGACCTGTGAGATCTCATTCAACATCAGCAGATTGGGGGCCATCTCAGGGTCACGCTGCCAATCCAGAAGTAGCGTACCTAAGCTGGCATCTGGGGTAGTCTGCAGATAGCTGAGCAGCTGCCGTAACAGCGAAATATTCTCAACATAGAGCCCCTCCAATTCCGTCGCTTTAACCACCTGATGCGCTAAGTCGGGACGATGCAACAATATCGATATTGCAGAGTTAACCAGATTGATCTTTGCGCTCATTCCTGGCCGCACGGCACCAGGGGCTTGAAGGGGTTGTGAGGAGTAGGAGTCAGAGTAACTCTTCTCCGATTCAAAATAGCGCGGATGCTGATACGCGCCCGAGTCGATATCCGGCATCGAATCTTGCTGATACGTGGGCTTGGATCGAGCGCCAGGTGTAGACGCGATCGTCTCCACTTTGGAGTGGAGGTTGGCGATGGTATCCAACTGCTCGATCGTCAAACCGGTCATCTCGGAGACACGATCCAACATCATCTGCTGCAAGATTGAGGTCTGCATGCTTCGAATCTGTGGCAAGGCTTGGGTCGAGAAACGAGCCCGACCATCCATAGAGGTGAGGTCGATATTGTCACTTAACGCTTTGAAGAAGTATTCACTGAAGGGTAACGACTCATTAACCCTCTCTGTAAAGGCATCCAACCCTTCACTGCGCACCAGAGTATCGGGATCCTCACCATCCGGTAGGAATAAGAAACGAGCCGTTAAGCCATCTTTCATGACCGGAACACAGGCATCCAACGCGCGCTTAGCTGCTTGACGCCCAGCTGCATCCCCATCAAAACAGAAGATTACCTCTGTCACGATTTTAAAAATGCGCTCAAGGTGTGCTTCGGTGGTTGCCGTACCCAAGGTCGCCACCGACCAGGTTAAACCGTGCTGTGCCAGACTCACGACATCCATATAGCCTTCAACGATCAACAAACGCTCTAACGAACCTGTGTGCTGACGCGCTTCATAAAGACCATAGAGCTCTTTGCCCTTATGGAAGGTATCGGTCTCTGGGGAGTTAAGATATTTTGGCTTTTCATCCGTCAATACTCGCCCACCAAAACCGATGGTACGACCGCGCATATCACGGATAGGGAACATAATGCGGTCACGGAAACGGTCGTAGCGACGGCCGCGCTCTTCGTTCTCTACCATCATGCCGGACTTTAGCAGCAATGAATCGGCATCCTTGGTCTCTTTACTAACGTGTTTTTGCAGATTATCCCAACCCGGCGGAGCATAACCTAGTTGAAAACGCGCGGCGATCTGACCACTTAGACCACGCTCTTTCAGATAAGCTACTGCTTTGGCTTTGTCGCTGTGTGTGCGCAACTGGTTTTGATAAAAGGCGTTGGCACTCTCGAGCAGATCGAACTGCTTCTTAACCTGTTTCTCATAGGCCACATCACGCTGACGGTCATGCTCACGAGGCACATCCACACCGACTGTTCGTGCTAGCTCTTCGATCGCTTCAGGGAAGTTGAGCTTCTCGTACTCCATAACAAAGCCCAATGCATTGCCGCCCGCACCACAACCAAAACAGTAATAGAACTGCTTATCAGGGCTGACTGAAAACGAAGGGGATTTCTCTTTATGGAATGGACAAAGTGCGGAGTAGTTTTTACCGGCACGCTTAAGTTTGATACGCGAATCGATCACATCAACGATGTTCACTCGCGCTAAAAGGTCATCTATGAAATGCTGCGGAATTTTTCCTGACATTCAACTGCTCGCTGTCTGTTCCAGCGAACACTCTATCAGAGCTTCGCTTTGACCTTACCTGAAACTGCTCCCATGTCGGCACGACCTTGAAGTTGCGGCTTGATGATGGCCATTACTTGACCCATCGCCTGCATGCCGGAAGCATCGGTTGCAGCAATCGCTGCTTCGATGATTGCATCGATCTCTACATCACTGAGAGGCTGCGGCAAGAAAGTTTTAATCACCTCCGTCTCTTGCTGCTCCTTTTCCGCCAGTTCAGGACGCTCAGCCGCCTGATACTGGGTAATCGAGTCTTTGCGCTGCTTGATCATTTTGTCTAGCACCGCGAGCACGCGATCATCATCAAGTTCGATGCGTTCATCCACTTCGATGCGCTTTATCTCAGCCAGCATCAATCGGATCGTTCCAAGACGCACTTTATCTTTAGCGCGCATTGCAACCTTCATTTCATCAGTAATCTGACTCTTCAATGAAGACATCTTAATTAACCTAATCTATCGTTTACTAAAAAGACTCGACCACAAGGAATCTAGTCTGCGTCTTTACTTAGTCAATTAGTAAAGGCGAACGCGACGAGCGTTTTCACGCTGAAGCTTCTTAGCGTGACGCTTAACTGCTGCTGCAGCTGCACGCTTACGAGCTGTTGTTGGCTTTTCGTACGCTTCACGTTTACGAACTTCAGCTAGAACACCTGCTTTTTCGCAAGAACGTTTGAAGCGACGTAGTGCAACGTCAAATGGCTCGTTATCTTTAACTTTAACGGCTGGCATGTTTTCCAATTACCTTTCAAGTTTGGTTTAAATTAACCTCGGGCGTAATTTTCCGAGGGCGCCAAATAATACAGAGCACCACACCTGATGTAAAGCAATTTAACACTTCACTAACTAGGCAGATTTCTGAATAATATGAGGCACTATTAATCGCACTATTTAAGGCCTGCTCTGAATGCTTGTACTAGGTATTGAAACATCCTGTGATGAAACCGGCGTAGCGCTCTATGACAGTGAGCGCGGCCTTTTAGGTGATGCGCTCTACTCACAAGTAGAGATGCACGCTGAGTATGGTGGGGTAGTTCCTGAGCTGGCCTCACGTGACCATGTTCGCAAGCTAATCCCACTCATCCGAGAAGTGTGCAGAGAGGCTGAGTGCACATTGCACTCTATCGATGCCGTGGCTTACACAGCCGGACCTGGGTTGATTGGCGCTCTCATGGTAGGCGCGGCAACAGGCCGAGCACTGGCTCTAGCGCTAGGCATTCCCGCCGTGGGCGTCCACCACATGGAGGGTCACCTGTTAGCCCCCATGCTAGAAGAGACACCCCCTAGTTTCCCATTTGTGGCTCTGTTAGTTTCAGGCGGTCATACCCAGCTCGTCAGCGTTAAAGGGATTGGTGAATACACTCTACTGGGCGAGTCTCTGGATGATGCAGCCGGTGAAGCATTCGACAAAGCCGCCAAGATGATGGGATTGGATTATCCCGGCGGCCCACTGATCGCAAAACTGGCGGAAAGTGGTAACAGCGATCGCTACACCTTCCCAAGACCGATGACCGATCGCCCTGGATTAGATTTCAGTTTCTCTGGTTTGAAAACCTACACTTTGAACACTGTCGAAGCGGCGAAGCGCGAAACAGGCGAACTGGATACACAGTCGTCAGCTGACATAGCCGCCTGCTTTGAAGACGCTGTGGTCGACACGCTCGCAATTAAGTGCCGCCGTGCGATTCAACAGACCGGTTTTAAAGAACTAGTGATCGCAGGTGGCGTTAGCGCCAATAAGAAACTGCGAAAGAAACTGGGTGACATGGCCAAAAAAGAGGGTGCGAAACTTTTCTACGCCCGTCCTCAGTTCTGTACCGACAATGGCGCCATGATCGCCTACGCAGGTGCTCAGCGTTTAATAGCAGGGGAACGCTCACCACTCGCCATTAAGGCTCAGCCGCGCTGGCCAATGGAGACGCTGCCTGCGCTTGGTAAAACTGAGGGGACCCATTAATGGACACTATTTTTATAAACAACCTGAAATTCGAGGCGATCATCGGCATCTACCCGCATGAACGTACAGAGGTTCAACCTATGGTCATCAATCTTGAAATGGCCAACGACATTCGTGATGCCGCCAAGAATAATGATTTAGAGGCCTCAATTAACTATGCCGCCGTTAGTGAAGCCGTTATTCAGTTTTGCCAAGAGGCTAAAGCGGAGTTATTAGAGACTCTCGCTGAAAATCTATCCGAGTTTTTGATGACGCAATTCAACATTCCCGGACTGCGTCTTGAAATAGGTAAACCGATCGCCGTTGCAGAAGCTGAACTGGTTGGTGTACGTATTGCACGCGGAGTGAGCTTCTAGTGCACTCTATCCTGCTCGGCGTCGGCAGCAATTACCATGCTGAATCTAATATTCGTGCCGGCCTAGAGCAGCTCACACACTTCTGCAGCAACATCGAACACTCACCCTGCTATCGCAGCTCCGCCATCGATCCGTCTCAACCCGACTACCTCAATCTCGTGACTAAAGCGGAGACAGAGCTCGATCAACCGTCACTGATCGAGGCACTGAAATCGATTGAGATTCAGCAAGGTCGAATGAGCGGTCGCTACTGCGCTCTCGACATCGACCTACTCTGCTTTGATCAAGAGATCGTCGAATCTGAAGAACTCAACCTGCCGCATAAGGATCTGGAAAACTACGCGCATGTGCTATTGCCAGCCGCCGATCTATGCCCAAACCAGCAACACCCGACACTTGGTTATACCTTTATTGAATTATGGAATAAAAAAAAGGGTCAGCTGCTTGAAAATCAATCCCTTTACCCGCACTCTTTATAGATCAGAAACTAGATAAAACCTTACATTTCAGAGGTCTACTCGGTGCTTAACCTGTTCTGGATTCCCCTACTGACACTCATCGGGGTGTTCGTCTCTCTATCGGCTAACAAAGTATCGCGAACCGTTTGTGCGTTCGCAACGGCAGCACTGCCTGCCGCGGCTTTGGCCATCGTGATCTCTTACGCACCTTCGGTGCTCGACGGGGAGACTTTTGTAGAGCGATTCGAATGGATCCCAGCGGCCGGATTAGAACTTGCCTTCCGGCTCGATGGCTTTGCACTGCTGTTCACCCTTCTCATTCTAGGCATTGGACTTCTCGTCATCCTTTATGCCCGCTACTACCTCTCTGAACAGGACAACATGCCACGCTTCTACGCAATGTTGATCCTCTTCATGACAGCCATGCTGGGCATTGTACTCTCAGAGAACCTGATTCAGCTTTGGTTATTCTGGGAGCTGACCAGCATCAGTTCTTTCTTGTTGATCAGTTTTTGGAATCATAAGAGTGAAGCACGCAAAGGTGCTCGGATGGCTCTAACCATTACAGGCATGGGTGGTCTAGCACTGTTTGCGGGCATTTTGCTGATTGGTCAGGTGGTTGGCAGCTACAACCTGACAGAGGTATTAGCCCAGGGGGACTTAATCCGTGGCTCTGAACTATACCCCTACATTCTAATCCTCGTTCTTTTGGGTGCATTTACAAAGTCCGCTCAGTTCCCGTTCCATTTCTGGCTACCCCATGCGATGGCGGCGCCAACGCCGGTTTCCGCCTACCTGCACTCGGCCACTATGGTGAAGGCCGGTATCTTTTTGATGGCGAGACTCTACCCGGCACTGGCAGGAACCGATATGTGGTTCTTGATCGTCACCTTGACCGGCCTAGCAACTCTGCTTGTTGGCGCTTACATGGCCTTGTTTAAGCACGATCTTAAAGGCCTGCTGGCCTACTCCACCATCAGCCACCTAGGTCTAATCACGCTGCTTTTGGGGTTAAACTCAAAATTGGCTGCGGTTGCTGCCACCTTCCACATCATCAACCATGCGACCTTTAAAGCTTCATTATTTATGGCTGCAGGCATCATCGATCATGAGACAGGCTCTAGAGATATGCGAAAGCTGAATGGGCTGTGGCGCTACATGCCGCATACAGCAATGTTAGCAATGGTTGCAGCACTGGCAATGGCGGGCGTGCCTCTGCTTAACGGATTCTTATCGAAAGAGATGTTCTTTGCAGAGACACTACACCAGGGATCGCTCGGTGCGCTCTCCTGGATACTGCCCGTGCTAGCAACGGTTGCTGGCATCTTCTCAGTCGCCTACTCATTGCGCTTTATTCACGATGTTTTCTTCAACGGTGA
>CATEEE010000078.1 GCA_949499045.1 Marinobacterium sp. xm-d-530
CCCTATTTTAGCTACGGATTATTGAAAGTTTTTACGCATATGCGAAATAAATAACCAATTTAATTTATTACTAACGTTTTGTTATATGAAAAATTGGCTTTAAATAGAGTATCCTTTGCTCTATTAATTTTTAATGTCAGGGCTTTAAATGACAACCAGCACCGATCTTCTATTACTGCTTGAGCGAGTCTTCTCAACAGTATTTCCCATCATTGCCATAGTCACTGCTGGGTACCTTTACGCAAGAAAGGCGAATCCTGATTTACAGGTCGCCAATCGAATCAACATGGATATCTTTTTGCCAGCTCTTATATTCAGTGTTATGGCTGGAAAGAGTTTTGATCTCTATGCTCATTTAGATCTAGCACTAGGATCCATTGTCATGGTGCTCGGTGCAGGATTGTTGATGAAACCTGTTGCAAAGCTCCTTGGCATCCCCTCTAAGACCTTTGTTCCACCCATGATGTTCAACAACTGTGGCAACCTAGGCTTACCCCTTGCACTACTTGCTTTCGGGGATGCCGGCCTAGCAGCCTTTGTAGTTATGTTCCTTGTAAGTAACTTGCTGCACTTCAGCTTAGGCATTCATATCGTTGACGAAAATGCCAAACTAACAGGACTTTTTAAGAATCCTATTATCCTATCGACCTTTGCTGGGTTAGCCTGGGCACTGTTCAAGTTGCCATTACCTACATGGTTGGCCACCCCCATCGATATGGTGGGTCAGATATCAATTCCATTGATGCTGTTTGCCCTAGGGGTAAGGATGATCAGTGTCGATCTGAGTCAGTGGAAGATTGGCGTCTATGGTGCCATCTTTTCACCGTTAAGCAGTTTGGTATTCGCCATACCTTTTGCTTGGATTATGGGGCTATCTGAAGAGTTTACCGCTTATATTGTGTTGTTTAGCGTACTACCACCGGCGGTTCTGAACTATATGTTTGCCGAGCGTTACAATCAGCAACCTGAGACGGTTGCCTCTATTGTACTGATCGGAAATTTAGCCAGCCTAGCGATCATCCCACTTACGCTCTTTTTTATTCTTTAAGTGAACTAGGGAGGCCCCGCTGGAGCCTCCTTAGCATACTCGCTGTTATTCACTCTTAGGTTTAGCGGGTTCAAGAAGAATGTTCTCCACATTTTTCTCAACGGTTGCGACACCTATACCCCGAACAGCCGTAAGTGATTCAACAGAGTCAAAAGGACCGTTCGCAACACGGTAAGCAACAATCGCTTCAGCTTTAGATTGACCGATTCCATCCAAAGCGTCCGCTAACTCAATGGCGTCCGCTGAGTTTATGTTGACCGGGAAACCAGCCATCGCAGCCGATGAAAACAGTGTAAGAAAGAGTGGTGCAAGAACGCGTTTAGTCTGTGATTTGATGTTCATAATGAACCTCCATGTCTTATTTATAATGAGAGCTATCCTTACTCTCACTATTCAAACTAGACCATGGATTAAAAAACGCCAAAAAATATTTATATTTTTTTAAGAACCGGACAAGGCCGCATCCACTTCATTCTGAACAGCTACTGCAGCCGCTGCCGGATTCTCAGCACCAGTGATTGGACGTCCAACCACCAAATAGGTGCTGCCTGCAGCGATCGCTTCAGAAGGCGTCATAATGCGGCGCTGATCGCCTACCACTGAACCAGCTGGTCGAATACCGGGTGTCACAAGCTGGAACTGATCAGAGGTTTGAGACCTAATCGCAGCAGCCTCTTGTGCTGAACAGACCACACCATCAAGCCCAGAGCTCTCAGTCAGAGCAGCCAAACGCTTCACCTGTTCAATCGGATCGATATCCAGACCCATCTCAGCCAGATCACTGCGCTCCATACTGGTCAGAACAGTTACCGCAATTAAAGAGGTACGTTGCGGGCCTCGACTGCGCTTCTCGACCTCGTCACGAGCAGCCTCCATCATTCGACGGCCACCACTGGCATGGACATTCACCATCCAGACACCCAGCTCCGCTGCAACGCCACAGGCCTTAGCAACAGTATTTGGAATATCATGAAATTTAAGATCCAAGAAGACTTCAAAACCAAGTGCATGTAGGCGATCTACAACATCTGGTCCACAACGAGTGAAAAGCTCCTTACCCACTTTGACACGAGAGACCGCCGGGTCTAATTGCTTAGCCATCGCTAAAGCGCTATCAGCTTCTGGATAATCTAGGGCAACAATAACTCGTTTATTATCTTCAATGGACACTCTATTCACCTTCTAAACCTTGGATGGGTCGGATACTACCCCATCGCTTACAACTTGGACACTGCCAAACCAAACTGCGTGCCGCATAACCACAGTGGCCACAGCGGTAGACAGGCTTTGACATCTCGAGCTGCTGCGTCAGCGAACGCAAATTCAACAGACTCTCTCGTGCACTGGATGAGCCATGCTCAATATGCATATCAATTAGACGGTTAAATCCTTTAACCGATGGACGACTTTTCAACGCCTCAGTGATAAATAGGCCCGCTGCAAACACACCCTCTCGGTCCCTTTTCAGTTCAGCCAAGGAAAGCATCACGCTGGTCGAAGGGTGCTGTTTCATTAAGTCATTTAGATACTGGCTCAAACCAAGTTCATCGCCTAATGCCTCAAAACAACGTCTTAACGGATTGAGTGTTTCAGGTATGAACAATGGGTCTTGATCGGCAATGCTTTGCAACGCTCTTATTGCGGAACGCCATTGCGACTTCAACATCAGTACTCTGGCTGAGATTAGGTTGGCTCGAACACACTTTGCATCGGTTGAAAGCGCTAACTCCAACTCTTTCAATGCGTTCTCTAATTCACCGTTAGAGATATGATTTTGGGCCAGCTCACAGTGGTAATGTGATAGCTCATTGACCAGTTCCCTGCGATTTTTCTTGGGCAAAATGTCAGCACTTTGCAGCGCTTGATTCCACTCACCCTCTTGCTCATAGAGACGGATGAGCAGAACGATCGCGCGATATCTGAGCTCAGGATAGTCAGTCTGTTGGGCTAGGGGTGCAGCGGAGTCTTCAGCGCGATCAAGCAACCCCAAAGCAAAAAAGTCTCGTGCCAGAGCCAATTTGACACGCTGACGATCATAAACAGAAAGATCTTTTCGCTTTAGCATTCGCTCATGAATTTGAACGGCACGATCTATATCGCCTTTGCGCCTGAGCAGCTTGGCCAATGCAATGTGAGCTGGCAAATTGTCAGAGTTAACCTCGAGAGCGTGGATGAACGACTCAATCGCCTCTTCAGTTCGGTTATCAATAAGATGATCAAGACCGGATAGATAAGCCGGTGGTAGTGATTGATTGCGACGATCATTTCTTTTCAGTCGTCGATTACCCAGATACCACCCTAGGGCAACAGCAATCACTAAAAAGAGGAAGATAAGGTAGGGGGAGTTGGCACTCATTCTGCGCCTCGTTGAACCTCGCGATTCAACGTCTCAATCTGTTGCTCAGCATTTCGCAACTTACGAGCTGAATTCAGCAATTTAGCACGCAGTGTCAGTACTCGAGCACTAGTCAATAGAATACCGACTAACAGCCCGACAACCATTGAGATAATTAACCAGATCGACAGACTTGCCTCGGGTAGCTTCACCCAAACCAAATCAATGATGACCGGCGTTGTGTTATGAATGGTTAGAACAATGCCTGTTAAAAGAACAAACAGCGCAATTGCTGACGTGATAAGAAGTTTAATCGCTCTCAAACTTAATACTCATCTTTCAAGCTGGCATTCACTTGCTCACGCAGCTCTTTTCCGGGCTTAAAGTGAGGTACATGTTTTGCAGGTAGAGAGACAGACTCACCTGATTTAGGGTTACGACCGACGCGCGGAGCACGATAGTGAAGTGAGAAGCTACCGAATCCACGAATTTCAATGCGCTCACCTTCGGCTAAGGTATCAGCCATTTGAGTTAACATGATTTTCACAGCCAACTCGACATCCTTCACAGAGAGCTCCGGATGTTTATCTATTAGGCGTTCGATCAGCTCAGACTTAGTCATACCCACTTCCTATCGATACTGAAAACGGGGTGATCAGGTCACCCCGTTTGCTATCAGTCTTTCTTACCCATCTGCTCTTTGATGAGATCACCAATGGTCGTTGCGCCTGCATCCATATCTTTTGGAGCTGACTTAACCGCTTTAAGTGCTTCTTGCTGCTCTTTGGCTTCAATCGCTTTAATTGACAAGAAAATTGAACGATTACGACGATCAACATTGATCACAATCGCTTCAACGCTGTCACCTACAGAGAGCTCTGCCGATAGATCTTCAGTTCGCTCACGGGCAAATTCAGCCACCTTCAAAATAGCGTTCAGACCTACAGACACTTCAATTTCAGCCTGACGGGCATCCACTGCGACAACTGTACCAGACACTTTTGAACCCTTTCCGTTCGCTTCAGCAAAGCTACTGAATGGATCAGATGCCAGGGCTTTGATGCTTAAAGAGATACGCTCACGTTCAGCATCCACTTGTTGGATGACCGCTTCAACGGTATCGCCTTTATTGAAGCGCTTAACAGCCTCTTCACCTGGCTCGTCCCAAGAAATATCAGACAGATGAACAAGACCATCAACACCACCATCTAGACCGATGAAGATACCAAAGTCGGTGATTGAGCGGACAGTACCAGAAACTTTGTCGCCCTTGTTCGTGGATGATGCAAAAGCATTCCATGGATTTTCACGGCACTGTTTGATGCCAAGGGAGATACGACGGCGCTGTTGGTCGATGTCGAGAATCTGAACTTCAACCTCATCACCTACCTGAACAACTTTAGATGGGTGGATGTTGCGGTTGGTCCAATCCATTTCAGAGACGTGAACGAGACCTTCCACGCCCTCACCGATCTGTGCAAAACATCCGTAGTCTGCAAGCTTAGTTACTTTAGCTGTAACGCGCTGACCTACCGCGTAGTTTTCAATGGCCGTTGTCCATGGATCTGCAGCCAACTGTTTCATACCAAGGGATACACGCTTACGCTCTTGGTCGTAGCGAAGAACCTTAACGTCGATCTCATCACCAACATTGATCATCTCGCTTGGATGTTTAATGCGTTTCCAGGAAATATCCGTAATGTGAAGAAGACCATCAACACCGCCAAGGTCAATAAACGCACCGTAATCGGTAAGATTCTTAACAATGCCTTTAAGCGTTGCGCCCTCTTCCATCTGCTCAAGCAACTTCTCTCGCTCTTCGCTATTGGCCTCTTCAAGAATCGCACGACGTGATACAACAATGTTGTTGCTTTTCTCGTCGAGCTTAACAATTTTGAGCTCTAGATCTTGATCATCAAGGTGACTGGTATCGCGCAGCGGACGAGTATCCACCAAAGACCCTGGTAAGAAGGCGTTAATACCGTTAACCATTACGGTTAGGCCGCCGCGAACACGACCACTAATGCGGCCGGTAACGGTCTCGCCAGATTCATAGGCTGTTGCAAGCACAGCCCAAGCTTCTGCACGCTTAGCACGTTCACGCGAAAGCTTAGTCTCACCGAAACCATCTTCTAATGATTCAAGCGCCACTTGCACTTCATCACCGACAGCGACTTCCAGTTCACCTGCCGCGTTTTTAAACTGATCGATGGGAATAACCCCATCTGACTTAAGACCCGCTGTAACAACAACGAAGTCATTTTCAATACCTACTACGGTTCCAGTAATGATGGAACCTGGTGTCATATTGACCTGTTCAAGACTCTCTTCAAACAGATCTGCAAAGCTTTCGCTCATGGTCTAAGCCTCAGTTTACGGTGTGCTAACGCAACCCTTTGTGGCGTGCTTGTTCTAGCACAGTTTTCATAACTTCATCGATAGTCATAGATGTACTATCGAGAATCACGGCATCATCGGCTGGGCAAAGTGGCGCAACCGAACGGTTCATGTCACGATCATCTCGCGCACGAATATCTTCTAATATTGTTTCAAGGCTAGCACTCAGCCCCTTATCTATCAACTGCTTATAACGACGATCAGCTCGAACCTCCGCCGATGCATCCAGATAGATCTTCAACGGTGCCTGAGGAAATACAACGGTTCCCATATCTCGACCATCGGCTACTAAACCGGGGGGCTGGGCAAAATCGCGTTGGCGTTTCAACAGTGCAGAACGCACTTCATTAATAGCGGCCACTTTAGATGCATCGTTACCTATTTGCTCGGCACGAATAGCATGAGTCACCTCTTCACCTTCAAGTAAAATGGTTACCTCATCGCCCTGCTCAGACGCAATAAAGCGCACATCGAGATGCTCAGCCAAAACCTGCAGTGCCTCTACATCACTAAGATCGACACCATGATGGTTCGCAGCCAACGCCGTCAAGCGGTACAGGGCACCGCTATCCAACAAACTCCAACCGAGTTCTTGCGAAAGCAACCGACAGATGGTGCCTTTGCCTGAACCACTTGGCCCATCAACAGTAATAATAGGACATGAATGTTCATTATTGAGTGGATCCATCCACTACTCCTCAATCAATTTAATACCGACCCTTCGTGCCTGATCGATCAGTTCAGGAAAGGCGGTATGGATCGCTCGACATCCATTAATTCGGATGGAACGGTCAAAACGTAAACTTAGCATCAGCAGAGCTAGCGCCAGCGCTGGATGTTCTGCAGCTTCCAACTCACAGGGTCGCCAGTGTGAAACCGGCGAAATTGTGACATCTGACTGTGACATAGAGATGTCGGCGCCAGCTTTAATCAACTCGTCCACTGCTGTCTTAAACAGCGTTTTCTGTCGCTCTGGTATTCGATCGATGCCTAATATAGTCGATTCACTTTGAGCAGATACCATCGCCAACAACAGCAGAGGGAGATCATCACCCACCGAAGCCAACTCAGATGAGAGACACTCGATACCCGATAATGATGAGGCTTTCACCTCCAGATCAGCCACCGGCTCTCCGCCTGCATGACGATTATTATTCAGCTCAATATGCGCGCCCATGCGTTCAAGCAGACGCAATGAGTGCAATCGAGTGGGGTTCGCACTGACATTTTCAATCACCAAACTCGACTCTTTTTGTAACAGAGCACCTACCGCGAAAGCGAAGGCGAAGCTTAGATCAGCTGGCACTTGCACTGCACAAGCTTTAAGCGAAACACCCGACTCAATAAACAGTCGACGCCCCTCTCTAACCAACTGAACCCCGAAGGCATCTAGGAGGCGTTCAGTGTGATCACGCGTTGTATTCGGCTCATAGACCTCTAACTCAACACCTGCACTAATGGCCGCCAACAATAGTGCACCTTTAATCTGGGCACTGGCATGACTTGGCGCATAAGTGATCGATTTAAAGTGCTGACCACCTTTGATACTAATCGGCAACGAACCCATAGTACTGTCAATCGAAGCACCCATCTGGGTCAGCGGATCGATTATCTCTTGCAAAGAGATCTTAGAAAGTGACTCACTGCCCGTTAACCTCACATCAAAATCTTGAGCAGAGAGTAGACCTAACAACATTCTTAACGAGGTCATCGAGCTACCAAAATAGAGTGGCGCGGACGGAGCTTGCAATCCATTTAGACCAACACCAAACACTCTTACTCGACCTTGGTGGGGGCCCTCTATAACGACTCCCATATCACGGAAAATCTGAATGGTTGCCAGAGTATCTTCACTCTCAATCAACCCATCAATCTCGGACACACCCTCTGCAATGGCCGCCAACATAATGGCCCGTTGAGAGATTGAACGATCACCGGGCACACGCAATTCACCACTCAAAGTAGCCGTTGGAGATGAGACCAATGTATCGATGGCATCCCCTCTTAGCTCTGCATAGCCAGCACGCTCTAAAACCAAAGAGAAGTGCTCACGAGACGCTTTAGCGCGAGTAAAAATACCGAGCAGACTTTGACTATCACCTTGATCGACTGC
>CATEEE010000079.1 GCA_949499045.1 Marinobacterium sp. xm-d-530
AAACTACCAGGGCCTGGGGCTATCTATGTCGATCAGCAGATTAAATTTAAAGCGCCCCTGTTTATAGGACAGACAGCCAGAGCTGAAATCACTGTCAAAGAGATTAATGAACGCCGCCGACGTGTCCTCTGTGATACCAATGTCTATGTGGGTGACAAGGTAATCGCCACGGGTGAAGCGACCTTTATGGTCGATGCTCGCCCAGAGGCATAAACCGTCTACCAGCCTGTGTAGACCATAGATTGAGACTCACGGGCTGGCTTTTACTAGTCAATTCTGTATGATCGCCTACCGATTCATCGTCGTATAGCAGTACCTACGACACAATAATAAAAAATACGGTCACATATACAGTCACACATTATGAATAAAGTTCTTATCAGCGCCTGTCTTTTGGGCGAGAACGTTCGTTACGATGGACGTCACAATCTAATCAATCACCCTCTTCTTGAAAAACTGAAAAGCGAAAACCGCCTGGTCACTATCTGTCCAGAGGTCGCTGGAGGGCTGCCGGTTCCAAGGCCTTACTCTACTATTGCTCGTCGCATTCCAGTTGAGGTGATCACCGATGAAGGTGATGACGTTACACCACAGTTTGTTTTGGGTGCAGAGCTCACAGCGGAACTGGCCAAACACGAAGGTTGTATTGCGGCCTTGATGAAAGCCGATAGTCCGGCCTGTGGTAATCGAGACATATCAGGCGCCGCGTTCAGTGGCAAAGAGGCTTCTGGTGCCGGCATCGCTGCACAAGAGGTGATAGAGTCTGGAATTCCAGTCTTTAACGAGACAGAAATGGATCGCTTAGAATCGATGCTAGAAGAACGAGATTTATTGCCAGAAATCGCTTAATTGTTTTTAAAACTTGTAGCCGTAAGAGCCCATCCTTAAACTATGGGCTCTTTTTATTTGAGCTGGAAACAATTTCACCATGCGTGCTAGTCAATTTCTTATTGCGACCGTCAAAGAGACTCCTGCAGATGCAGAGGTTATCAGTCATCAGTTAATGCTACGTGCGGGTCTTATCCGCAAACTGGCTTCAGGTCTTTACACCTGGCTACCGATGGGTCTTAAAACATTACGCAAGGTTGAAAAAATCATCCGCGAAGAGCTCGATGCCTCTGGTGCTCAGGAGCTGCTTATGCCTGCCATACAGCCCGCCGAATTGTGGCAGGAGTCTGGCCGCTGGGAACAGTACGGACCTGAACTGCTAAGGTTAAAAGATCGCCACCAGCGTGACTTCTGTGTTGGACCAACTCACGAAGAGGTGATTACCGACCTGGTTCGCAACCAGCTCAAGAGTTACAAACAACTCCCCGCTAACTTCTATCAGATTCAAACCAAATTCCGTGATGAGATTCGCCCACGTTTCGGTGTGATGCGCTCACGCGAGTTTGTTATGAAAGATGGTTACTCGTTCCATATTAATCAAGAGTCATTGCAGAAGACTTACGACGACTACTTCAATGCATATGTACGCATTTTCGATCGCCTAAACCTTGATTACCGACCAGTCATTGCCGACAACGGCTCTATTGGGGGTACTGGCTCACATGAATTCCACGTACTTGCTGCATCAGGTGAAGATGATATCGCTTTCTCTGACAGCAGTGATTACGCAGCCAATGTTGAAATGGCTGAAGCGGTTGCACCGAAAGCAGCTCCTGATGCCCCAACAGAAGAGATGCGTCTGGTTGACACACCCAATGCTAAAACGATCGCAGCGTTGGTTGAACAACACAACCTACCGATTGAAAAAACCATTAAAACCTTGATGGTCAAAGCGTCTGATGAGGTCGATTCTGACATTGTTGCTCTTCTGGTTCGAGGCGACCATGAGTTGAATGAGATTAAAGCTGAAAAGCAGCCAGAAGTTGCTTCACCTCTTACTATGGCTACTGAAGAAGAGATCCGTGACATTGTGGGTGCTAGTCCTGGTTCGTTGGGTCCTGTTAACCTGCCGATGCCAATCGTTATTGATCGTGCAGTCGCTTGTTCATCGGATTTTGGTGCCGGGGCAAACATCGATGGGAAGCACTACTTCGGTATAAACTGGGAGCGCGATCTTCCTACTCCACGCGTTGCAGACCTTCGCAACGTGCAAGTTGGCGACCCAAGTCCAGATGGCAAGGGCACGTTGAACATTCGTCGCGGTATCGAAGTTGGCCACATTTTCCAGCTAGGTTTGAAGTACTCAGAAGCGATGAATGCTACGGTTTTGGATGAGAACGGCAAAGCCGTACCAATGACCATGGGTTGTTACGGTATCGGTGTAACCCGTGTTGTTGCGGCAGCCATTGAACAGAACCATGATGAGAACGGCATCATCTGGCCTGAATCCCTAGCACCTTTCACCGTTGCTCTTGTACCATTGAACTACGATAAATCTGATGACGTAAAAGCCTTGTCGGACAAGCTCTACTCAGAACTAAAGGCAAAAGGTGTCGATGTATTACTGGACGACCGTAAAGAACGCCCAGGGGTTAAATTTGCTGATATGGAGCTGACAGGCATTCCACATCGTCTAGTGATTTCTGACCGAGGCATTGCAGCCGGTCAACTTGAGTACAAAGGCCGCCGTGACGCTGAAGCCTCTGATCTTCCACTGGATAACGCAGTGGCCGCGCTGATCTCGAAACTGGGGCAATAAGGAACCATTCCAATGAGCGTAACCATTCTACACAACCCTCGCTGTTCTAAATCACGTCAAACCTTGGCACTGGTTGAAGAGCAAGTTGCTGAGTTAACCGTTCGTGAATATTTAAAAGAGCCTCTATCCGCCGATGAGCTTAGTAGTCTGATTGCAGCTTTGGGTATCACACCCATTGAGCTAGTTAGAACCAAAGAGGAAGAGTTCAAGCTAGCGGGCCTGACTAAAGAGTCTTCTGCAGACGCACTCATCGACGCGATGGTTGAGTTCCCTAAATTGATGGAGCGCCCCGTTGTGATCAACGGTGACAAGGCACGCATTGGCCGCCCTCCAGAAAACGTACTAGAGATTCTGTAATATGACTGCGCCGTACGTACTGGTTCTTTACTACAGTCGTCATGGCGCGACGCGTGCGCTGGCTGAATCGATTGCTCTGGGCATTGAAGAATCCGGCATGAGTTCTCAAATAAGAACCGTACCGGATACCGAGACCTCAGATCTTGTTGATAGTGAAGGGACTCTTTACGTCACTCGGGACGATTTAAGAGAGTGCTCAGGCCTGGCTTTAGGAAGCCCCACTCGATTTGGTCATATGGCTAGTGCGTTAAGCGCCTTTATTGAAACGACCACTTCAGAGTGGCTGTCCGGCTCGCTGATCGATAAACCAGCCACGCTGTTCACTTCATCCAGCTCTCTACATGGCGGCCAGGAGAGTACACTGCTATCAATGGCCCTGCCTCTGATCCATCAAGGAATGCTGCTCGTCGGTGTCCCTTATAATGTTGCAGAACTGCACTCAACCACCGGTGGTGGCACCCCCTACGGTGCCAGTCAGGTATCGCAAAATAGTCACCGCCTATCACAAGACGAACAAAAAATTGCAGTCGCTCAGGGTAAACGACTAGGTACCCTAGCACAGCGTTTGAGCAATCGTTAAAGGAGTTAACATGTCTCTACAACGCAAAGCGTCAATCAGTGGTTTAATTACCCGTGTCAGCTTTATCGCCCTATTAATTTTCTACACCTTACGCTTTTTGTGGTTGGCACCGAGTTCAGGAGACAACCCTTGGGTGATCTGGCTGGTTCACTTACTGCCACTGATCGGTTTTACACCCGCTGTTTTAAAGGGCACACCGCGACCTCATGCTTGGCTCTGCTTCGTATTGCTGCTCTATTTCCTAGGGAGTGTATTGACGGCCATCCAACCTCATTTAGCCGTTTATGGTGTGATCGAGGTGTTATTGATTTCGACTCTGTTTACCGCAGCGATGATGTACACACGCTGGCAGAGCCGCTGGTTACGTGAACAAACCAGTCACTGATGGACAGCCAAACCCTGCGACGAATACGTTCGAGTTTTCCCATACTCAACACACGAGTTGACGGGAAGCCATTGATCTACTTTGATAATGGGGCAACCACTCAAAAACCACGCGAAGTCATTGAAGCGATTACTCAGTTCTATCGCAAAGAGAATGCCAATGTTCACCGCGCTGCTCATCACCTAAGTAGTTTAGCAACCGCACATTACGAACAGGCTCGAGATCAAATTGCCGAGTTCATAAACGCCAAACCAAATGAGATTGTGTGGACTCGAGGGGCAACCGAAGGTCTCAATCTTGTCGCAGAGAGTTACCTAAGGCCCATTCTAAAGTCGGGTGACCGCATTGTTATCGCTCTCTCAGCCCATCATGCTGCGATACTTCCATTTCAGCGCTTAGCGCAACAAGTGGGTGCTCACTTGGATGTTATCGAACTTTCAGAGTCGGGTGAACTTAACTTAGATCAGTATCAAAGCTACCTTAAGATCAAACCAAAATTGGTGGTTTTACCGCATGCCTCGAATGTTCTAGGCACCGTCTACCCCATAAAAGAGATGATAAAACTGGCCAACAGAGAGGGTATAACCACTCTGATTGATGGTGCACAAGCAGCTCCACACCTGGTTTTGGATATGCAGGAGCTGAACGCTGATTTTTATGTCTTCTCAGGTCACAAGATGTTTGGCCCGACCGGCATTGGTGTTCTTTATGGCAAAGAGGCACTGTTAAATTCGATGCCACCTTGGCAGGTTGGCGGCGAAATGATCGAGTCGGTCACCTTAGCAGAGACCCAGTATGCGGAAGCTCCCATGCGTTTCGAAGCGGGCACTCCAGATATCGCAGGGGCGATTGGTTTGGCAGCGGCTGTTGACTATCTAAACCACCTGGACAGGACAGAAATAGAGCAGCACGAGCAACGGCTGGTTTCTCATCTACTACAGGAACTCAAATCGATAGTGGGGATAAAAATACTTCCTGCTGGAGAGGACACCCTGCCCATTGTAAGTTTCTATCACAAGACGATCAGTGCTGATGACATTGCCGCTCAACTCGATGCTCAGGGCATTGCGGTTCGAGCAGGCAGCCACTGCGCGCAACCTTTAATGCAGTCGTTTAAAATACACTCTTCTGTTCGTATTTCATTGGCTCTCTACAACACCATTGAAGAGGTAGACCGCTTCATCACTGTTTTGCATACACTCTGCGATCAGCAAAGTACGATCTCAGGTGAGGCACCCAATAGCCAAGCAACAACGATCTGGGTAGAACAGGTTGAGCAGGCTCAAGATTGGCCAACACGCCTAAATGCACTTATGAATTTGGGATCGCTAGCTACCGATCCAACCCTGAAGCGACCAGAAAATCTCGTCACAGGGTGCGCCAGCCAAACTTGGCTTAAGATAAATATTGATAATGGTGTTATTCATTTGGACGGGTGTTCAGAAAGCCGTCAAATTACCGCTTTCATTCAGCTAATCAAGCATCAGATCGACAAGGGATCCACTGTTGCTCAAATTAAAACTTATCTAACGGACCTTGGCTTGGAAAGGCAGCTGAGTCGGACGCGTGGCAACGCCATTCAACGGCTCATTGAATGGCTTGAGTCCCACTACTCTTGAGATAAATTGCGCCACAATGAGCCGTCTGATTTCTTATCTAGAAGATCTAAAAAACGCTCGTGTTCATTAAGATCTTCCTCACTCGCTTTCAACACTTTCAGACCGGAGACTTGATCTGGGCTAAGACGTCGAATCTTTTGACCCCCACCCTCTTCATCCTGGCCATCCACCGATAGGCTCAGCGCTGTTTGACCACCGGTGATAGCAAGATAAACATCGGCAAGGATTTCAGAGTCGAGCAAGGCGCCGTGAAGTTCACGGTGTGAATTATCGATAAAATATCGACGACAAAGTGCATCTAGGTTGTTTTTCTGACCAGGGTGTTTTTTACGTGCTAGGGCCAAGCTGTCTGTAATGGTACAGAAATCTTCGATGCGCTCTTTAATGCCGTTGCGCTCAAACTCTTTATTTATGAAGCCAACGTCGAAAGCGGCGTTATGGATGATCAGCTCTGCACCGCGCACGTATTCAATGAATTCTTGCATGACGACATTGAACTTAGGCTTGTCTGCCAAAAACTCATTCGTAATGCCGTGGACCTGCATCGCCTCTGCTTCCACTTCTCGATCAGGTCGAATGTATTGATGGTAGGTATTACCCGTTAAGCGGCGCGCTACCATTTCAACACAACCTATCTCGATAATGTTGTGTCCCTCTTCAGGTTCAAGACCGGTAGTTTCAGTATCGAGTACTATTTGACGACTCATTAGAGTTGTTCCTCATATCCGCGATTAGCCAACTGATCGGCTCGTTCATTACCTGGATCGCCACTGTGGCCTTTGACCCATCGCCACTCAATTTCATGTTGTTGCGTCGCCTGATGTAGTCGCTGCCAAAGTTCGGCATTTTTAACAGGTTTACCCTGGGAGTTTTTCCAGTTACGTTTCATCCAGCCATGGATCCACTCTGTGATCCCTTTGCGCAGATACTCTGAATCGGTGTATAGAATCACTTTAGAGGGGCGCTTTAAACACTCTAGCGATTCAATCGCAGCCATGATCTCCATGCGATTGTTCGTGGTTTCATGCTCACCGCCCCACATCTCTTTTTCAGCACCGCCATAACTCAACAGCGCACCCCACCCACCAGGCCCAGGATTACCCTTGCAGGCCCCATCGGTATATATCGTGACTACTTTCAACTCTTATTTCGCCTTACACCAGCACTTGTTGCTTTAGATTCTATCACTTGTAACTTGCCAAGTAGACGACGATTCCACTGCGGCTGCAGTGGCGTCAGTCCCGCAACATCTTTTCTAGCGGTTAGTGTGAAAAGATTGCCCGATTTTATCGGCAACGCCTTAATTATATTGGCTAGTGGCCAAACCCGCTGTCGCCACTGGTTACTCTCCAGAGGATAGTTAAACTCTTTAGAGTCACCGCCCAACGATGAGAGCTGAAGCAATTTAAACCAGTCGCCCAGACGGTGTTGTGAGATAAATTGGGCACTCCAAGGTGCACTCTGTTTTCTCTTAAAATGAGAGTGCAATCCTAACCAAGAGGTCGGATTAAAACCCAACATAATCAGGTGCCCACCAGGACGCAGTATGCGAGCAGCCTCACGAATGACTTGGTGTGGATCCGCAGAAAACTCATGGGCATGATGCAACACCAAAATATCAATGACAGCCGACTGCACTGGCAACTCTTCTGGCGTTGCTATTAATGTCCGCTCCTCCATACCCAACTCCACCCTTGGAGCAACCAATACAGCATGCTGAGCTCTGGCACTATCACACAGCCACTGACGACCGTCTAAAGTAACTTGTAAAAGACGACTGCCCTGCACAGACAGCAAGGCACGCTCTATCATCTGACGTTCTTGTGCCAGAAACTGCTGACCCAAATCTGTGTCGTACCAAGCTTGCAGTTCACTGACAGCGTTCAAATCAGTCACACTACTCATTGCTTCACCTTCATAGGAGGTTCTCTTTGATCCTTATTCTAGGTAACCTGAGAGTAAATTTCAGCTTTGGAGTTCACGATGTTTAAGCTAACCCCTCTTGCGGCATTTGACGATAACTATATATGGGTCATCGAATCAGCCAAGGATTCATCCATTGCAGTGGTCGATCCAGGTGATGCGGCTGTGGTAGAGCACTATCTGGCTCAATCCAACAAAACATTAGCCGCTGTTTTAATCACTCATCACCACCGAGATCATACCGGAGGTGTAGAGCAGTTAAAGAGTCGATACTCAGTCCCTGTTTACGGCTCATCCAAGTCAAAATTTCCCGGAGTGACGCACTCACTGTCTGATGGTGATTCAATTCAGCTGTTTGAGGAAACGCTGAGTATCAAAGCCGTCCCTGCACACACACTGGATCATATCGCCTACCTAGTTAACGGAGACACGCCACAACTATTCTGTGGTGACACACTGTTTTTAGCCGGTTGTGGGCGTCTATTCGAGGGGACTGCAGATCAAATGCAACAAGCAATGGATTACTTTGCAAGCTTACCCGACTCCACCAAAGTCTACTGCACACATGAGTACTCTCTAGCGAACCTGGCCTTTGCCAAAGCGGCAGATCCAACAAACAGCGAGATAGACAACACGACCACTCAATGCAAACAACTTAGAGCCGACAACCAACCGACACTGCCCAGCAACATCGGATTGGAGCGCAAAATAAATCCCTACATGCGAACACACGAAGCGGCGTTGATTCAGAGCGCCAGCCAGTATAAAAATCAAACCCTCTCGGCTGGAGTCGAGACCTTGGCGGCACTTCGAGAGTGGAAAAACAGCTTCTAAATAGTGATCTATGAACTGGACTTTTTATTCCTTAACAGAAAATTAATGAAATTGACCCAATAGCCCCTCACAGGTAGAATTGCGGCTTTAAATTTTCGGTACAAATGTCCAGAAAGGCACTATGGCAAAGTTGAAATCGACACTGATGGTTGGCGCCCTTGCAATCACCCTTGCAGGCTGTCAGACCGTTGCGAAACAACAGAGTGCGCAGCAAAGCCCAATCGAGCCTGTGCAGGTACTAGAGAGCGAACCCGTTCTTGTTCAGCGTACCGAACCCAAAGTTAAGCCTGAGTGGGATGAAGCCCCGATTAAATCGGTGCTTCTTGA
>CATEEE010000080.1 GCA_949499045.1 Marinobacterium sp. xm-d-530
TCATTACACGCTTTCGCCAGATTCATTGGACCATCAGCGTTAATTGCTAAGGCTTTTCCAGGGTGCGCATCAGCCGCATCAACCTGATTAAAACCGGCACCATTAAGAACATAATGTGGAAGTACATCTGCCAACTTAGCTTCAATAGCAGACGGATCAGTCACATCGAAACTGCGGTGATTGACGGGAATTATCTCGATATTTTCTAGCTTTTCAGCGACACGACAAAATGCTCGGCCAATCTGACCTTCCGAACCGGTAACTAAAATCCTAATCTGATCGCCGTACAACTCTGAAACACTCCAAGAACCAATAGTATGAGTTTAAGAAGGGGGAACCGGCAGCGCAACCAGAAATTGCCGCTTCAGTCACGCCGTTGCGGGCTGAGTCTGATGTGCGATCATATCGATCAATACTTGAGAGGTTAAATAACGGGCTTTATCACTACTGCGCAGGCTGATAACCGAATCTAGAATATCACAAGCTGCAATAGAGACCTGCTTTTCTACTAACACTTGAGAAACCTGATCAAAATGCTCACTCGACAGTCGCGTAAAGTCATATACTTTACTCAGAAGAAGAACATCGCCCGATTTCAAATTATCGAGCATTTTCAAGAGCTGGATAGGTTCCGCGGTCTCTTCAAAGGTGACCGAATCAAGCTCAAGACCGGCGACACGAGCACTACCAGCCAAGCGAGCCTGTAGCTGAGCTTTACCTTCATCGCCATGTATTGAGGCGTATCCAAACAGTGACATAGATTCTTAGGCTTTTATACGTTTAAGACTATCTTCAAGCCAGTCTACAGAATCCTTATGCACTTCTTCAACAGTTCTTTCCGATGTTTCGATAGATTTACTTATAAGCACATCAACCGTACCGGGGTGCTTAATAAAACCTTTCCCAGGCCAGAATCGACCCGCATTGTGAGCGATGGCGACCAGAGGAACTGCACTACTAACCGCTAACATTGCCCCACCTTTATTCCAACGCCCTAATTCACCAACCGGTAGACGGGTGCCTTGTGGAAAAATAAGGATGGGCACACCCGCCGACAATTTGGCCTTACCCTGCTCCAATAGCTCTTTCAGTGCACCTCGGCGTTTACTGCGATCAAGAGCAATAGGCTCTAGCAGAGCAAGCGCCCAACCGAAAAATGGGATTTTCAGTAACTCTTGCTTAAGCACAACCACCTGAGGCTGAATCAGTAATTGAAAATAGATCGTCTCCCACTCACTCTGGTGATTAGATATCGCAACGTAAGCGCCCGACGCAGGAAGGTTTTCACGACCCTGAACATTCACTTTAACGCCACAGCAGATACGCAACCAAACAATGTAGAAGTTATTGATAGCGGTTACAAAATAGAATCTTGGTTTAAACGGGAGCGCGCGGGCTACAACAAGACAGAGAGACGCCCAAACAATAGTGACCGGATAGAAACCAGCGTAATAGCAAAGAGCTCGAATAAACCCAATCAATTTAGTCACTGGATTAGCCCCCTGTCACAGGTGGAAAGAAGGCAACTTCGTCACCCTCTTTAATCGGAGCAGCTCTGTCAGACATTTCGTGGTTCACCGCAACCAGAACCGTCGACCCATTTATAATTGAAGACCACTCTTCTCCATGCAGTGTCGAAAGGTGGTCAATCAAAGATTCGACTGAACTGACGCTCTCGGGTAGATCTATACTCTCTTCAGAGCGACCAATGCGATCTTTTAAACTAGCGAAATAGATAACTTTTAACATGTAACTTCCAATATTATGCCGTTATTCAGCAATCCAGTGGCCCGATTTACCACCCTTTTTCTCTTGCAGAGAGACTTGGTCGATGACCATACCTTTATCGACGGCTTTACACATATCATAGAGCGTCAAACCAGCCACAGAGACAGCGGTCAGCGCCTCCATTTCCACGCCAGTCTGGCCACTCAATTTACAGATAGCACTGATTTCAACACAACATTCTGCTTCATTCGGGGTCAGCTCAACTTTAACGCTGGATAACATCAGCGGGTGACACATTGGAATAAGGTCCGATGTGCGTTTTGCAGCCATGATCCCAGCAATACGGGCAGTCGCGAGTACATCACCTTTTTTATGACCACCATTGACGATCATTGACAGTGTCTCTGGCAACATGGTCACGCGGCCATAAGCTCGCGCTTCACGGAAGCTAACCTCTTTTTCAGAGACATCGACCATTCGCGCCTGACCCTTCTCATCGATATGAGTAAACTCTGACATCATTGGTTCTCCGTTTGCGCATTGTTGTAGTTTAAAACCGGTTTAGCGTACATCTCTTTCAAGATATCTTTAGCCACTCCATCAACCTGACTCAATCTTGACTCGAGCAACGCCAGCCCCTCCTCAGTGGATTCACCAGCAGCGGCTAGATTGGTGGCATGTAAGCGATAATTTTGGTGTATCTGACGGTCAATTTCTGCTGCCAGTTCATCAGCAGACTCAAATTCACCTCGAATAGGCTCACCAAACCCAACATGGACGCGGCCTTTATCGCCCACGATCCCTTTAACGATACTCTGAATATCCTCAAACTCACTCTTCATATAAGTGCCGCCTTCAGCTTTAGCGGCTAGCTCATTAGCTTTCGCTGAATCGCAAGGGTCTAACTCGTAGGCAATAGAGACTGGAACAATATTCAATCGTTCCACCATTTCAGAGAAGCTGCGCTGCTTACGCTGCGACATATAGAACATTTTCAATAGAGCGGGATCTGTTCGATCATCACCATCTTTAGCGCGACCTTCTCGCTGGGCAATCCAGACGGAGTGTCCTGAAGTAACACTATGATCAATATAACTAGAGAGCTGAGTTAAAGCCGTCATCATCTCGCGTCCTTTGGCAGAACGGTTAACGATGAACGACTTGTTCAAACGCATAAGATCCGAGACATAGGGTTTGCGCAACAGGTTATCACCAATCGCAATACGCACTGTATCCATCCCAGCATGATAAAGCATCCAATTGACGAAGGCCGGATCCATAGCAATGTCACGGTGATTGGAGACAAATAGATAAGCGTCTTCTTTATCAAACTTGTCCAAACCGCTACAACTCAATTTGGTCGTCGATCGTTTGATCATCTTATTCATGTAGCTTTCGACAAGCTGTTGAAAATTACGAACGGTATCGACATCACCCATACGTGCAGCAAGATACTGCTTCACGATCGGTCTTAAAAACAATCCAGCCCAACGCGAGGCTTTAGGAAACTGATACTTAGTAATGGCATCCACA
>CATEEE010000081.1 GCA_949499045.1 Marinobacterium sp. xm-d-530
CCCATAAGAGTCAGAAGACCTGAACCGGTCATCAATGTTTCAGCAAGTCGGGTCTCACTCATCTGTTCAGTGAGGATCGATATGGGTAACACTTGGAACGCCAGAAGCACCCAGATATAGACATCGCTAGCTAGCTTAAGCGGGGTATCACAGGATGGGCATTCAAACGCCGTAAGGTATGACTGGCGCTTGCGTGAGTATTCTGGCCCCCTAAGGGAGGTTTGGCAGACAGGGCAACGACGATTCATATGGACTCCTAAAAACCTGTGTCTTTGGCACAATCGCCACTGGATCATTTGATTCTAAGTGATGATTGTACCTGAGGAACCAGGGAAGAATTACTGAGTAAACTGATCTATGATTCGCCAGGTTTCATCAAGTGTTGCTTGGAGCTCATTGAGTAATTGATCGACATCTCCAAGATTTGGCGAGTTGTAAACATCCATCAATGCTTTAGAGTGACGGCTGATTTTTAGCAACCCTAATACGGCGGATGCACCTTTTAACTTATGAGCCAACTGCTCCGCTTCGACAGGATCCAGTTGACGAAGTTGTTCATCCACCTTGTCATATTCTGTTTTAAAGCGAGTCAGGAAGGTCTTTAACTTCCCTTCTGTTTTCCAATAAGTAAGCGCCTGTTCTAGATTAAACAGATCAGATTCATAGGATTGTTCAGTAGTTTCAATCGATTCCAAGGCCGCATGATTTTTTAAGCGCTGCTCAATCTCAATGATCGACAAATCCTCTACCTTTTGATCATTTGAGACCCATTTATTGATGATTTGAATCGACTTTTCGATATCAAATGGCTTCGCAATAAAGTCGTTCATACCCGAATCAAGAGCCGCCTGTTTATGTTGTTCAAATGCACCGGCCGTTAATGCGACGATCGGAATATCCAGTTTCAACTCTTTGCGAATCGCCTCGGTTGCCTGGTAGCCATCCATAACGGGCATCTGAACATCCATCAAGATAAGATCGACCTCAGAAGCATAATTCTTCAACCAATTTACCGCTTCCTGCCCATCATTCACTGTCATCACAGTGGCCCCTTCAGATTCAAAAGAGAGAACCGCCACTTCTCGATTAAATTCATTATCGTCAACCACCAGTAGCCTGACATTTTCAAGGGAATGATCCGAATGGTTTTTATATTGTATCGTGTTTGGTTGAATAGTCTTTTGGTAGGCATCGAATAGATCCGATGCCGTTATCGGTTTTTCGAGTAAGAGATCTACGAACTGGCTATCAGGAGACTCTTTTACCTTATCGATACCATAAGCAGTCACCATAACAATAACCGGTGTTTTCTGACTGGGCAGAGCGGTTTTCAACTGTTTAGCCACTGACAAACCATCCATATCGGGCATATCCCAATCCAGAAGTATAATGTCTTTAACCTCAGATTGATGGACCACTTTATCTATAACCGGTATACCACCATGAACTACCTCAGGGCGCCAGCCGATCGATTCAACAATTGACCGAATCGCTTCACGAGCAACCTCATGGTCATCGGCAATTAATACGTCGAGTCTTTTACTCTGGTGTTGCACAGAGCCTTCGCCTAAAGGTAATTTCAGAATAAACGAGAAAACACTACCTTTACCTTCTTGACTCTCAACCTTGAGCGTTGAACTCATTAAATTAAGTAGTGATTGGCTGATAGATAGTCCTAAACCACTACCGCCAAACTTGGAGTGAACACTGGCCTCACCCTGCTCGAAAGCTTCAAAAATAAGGTTAAGATTGTGTTCCGCAATACCAATGCCACTGTCTTTTACAGAGAAAAGCAGCTCAACTGTATCGGATGATTTATTCAGGGTCAGTATCTCTAATTTCACAAACCCTTTTTCAGTGAACTTGATCGCATTACCAATCAGGTTGACCAAGATCTGCTGTAACCGTATCTCATCACCAACCACTCTGTGAGAGAGCCGAGAGGCATTATTTATCACCAACTCAACCTCAGGTTTATTCAGTGCCGCACTGTGCATAATCGCCGACAGATTATTGATCAACTTCTCAATATCAAAACTCTCCGGAGAGAGCTGCACTTTATTAACACCCAGTTTTGAGTAATCCAATATGTCGTTAATGACTGTTAACAGCGACTGACCTGCAGCCACCAATCGCGAACCGATGTGCGCAGAATCCACCTCACTCCCTTTACGCTGTAGCATTTGCGACATCGCTATAATCGAGTTAAGAGGCGTACGAATTTCATGGCTCATGTTAGTCAAAAATTCGCTCTTCACAGAAGCTAAACGTTCAGCTTCTTGCGAACGACTGATTAACTCTTCATTGGTTGCTGCCAGCTCCATAGTGCGCTGCTCTACCGCTTGCTCAAGCTCTTCTCGGTAAGCCTTGGCCTGGCTTTCCAGTTCATACTCTACAGACAGATCACGCAGGTTTCCGACGAAATAGGGTTGCTCGCCTATCCAGACCTGAGTCACAGCAATCTCGACGGGGAAGGTATTGCCCTCTTTAGTCAATGCAAAGCTTTTTCGAGAGTTTTCGATAACATGTTTAACACCGGACCTTTTATAACTATCTAAGTAACCATCATGTTGTGATCTCATCGGATCGGGCATCAGCATTTTGACATTTTGGTTTAGCACTTCCGACATCGTGTAACCAAAGAGCTTCTCTGCAGCTTGGTTAAACTCAACAATTAGGCCTTTATCATTGATCAGAATTGTAGGAATGAGTGAATTACTGATGATTTTTTCACGAATAGAGGACTCTCTTTTCAGGGTCTGTTCTGCAGCCAACTCCTTTACAGCAGCTCGACTCCACAACAGACTGAGCAACGCCAAGATAAAACCAACGCCGATTGGAATGGGTTTGAGCAGCTCATTAAATACAATTAACTGAAGATTAAGAGGCTCAAATTCTGAGACAAGGTAAAGTGCTCGTGGCGATTCAACGACGACATCTCCAATAGAGCGGGGGTATTGAAGCCTAACAATAGTGGCTTGCTCTATTCTATTAACCTGATCATCACCAGTGGCTTTGAGTCCATACCAAATAGCAGGGTGAGCGTCAGAAAAGCTGCTCTGATTGCCGAACTGACGACTCCAATTAAACTCTCCTGTCTCATCAAAGATCCAGTAACCCTCATCATCGACCAGTTCGATTAGCCCTGGCAATGTAGCAGCCACATCCATCTCATGAAGAATGTTTTCAGCCAGAAAGTTAAGAATCAGTACACCCACAAGATCACCAGAATCGTTCAGTAGTTTGTGACTTAAACGAATCATCGGTTTATGGGGCTGTTCAATTTCACCACTCTCAACATTGAGGTCAAGCTGTGATGCATAACTTTCATTTGGGCCCATGTTCAACGCTTCAGAAAAGTAGTAACGATTGGATTTGTCTTGTAACAATTCAACGGGAGTGGTTTGAGCTTCGCCTGACGAATAGTTCACACGAACCCTTTCAAATCCAATATTAGAGAGAATTCGAATCTGATCGTAACGACGACTCACGGTTGATAAAAGCGCGAAATAGCTCTCAACTCTCTCTCTTGCCTCTTCACTAGGATTGTTGATGTATTCTTTAATCTCTTCGGAATTGATCAATGCATCCAAATCCTGCGATATGAAATCGAGATCTTCTTGAATGACCTGCCCAACGGACTCTAGCAGTTCAGCGGTCACTTGCTGTTCACTGTTGTAACGCGCTGTCTCTGAATTAATGATGGTGTAACTGTAAAAACCAATTGGGACCAACAACACAATTGTGACGCGGACAAAAAAGTTGACGAAAAAATTACTGCCGAGGGAGAACTGCATTTTAAACTTCCGAAACTGATTGGAGTTAACTTCACTAAGCTTAGTTCATTTAAGGCATAATTAAACAAAATCATTAAAGTTTTAGTTTTTCTATCCAGGATAGTAACTATCTTCGGTGTAGTGAGAAGCAATAAATGACTCATTCAATCACTTCAGCTGATTTAACTAACCCTCTCTACTACTTAAAGAATGCACATACTTTAATTGACTGGGTTATTCAGGTTCATCAGGATCTACTCACTGCTCATGAATTAGATCAGCTGGTTCAGTTTCAGTCTTTGAGTGAG
>CATEEE010000082.1 GCA_949499045.1 Marinobacterium sp. xm-d-530
ATGGGCTATCTCCAGTTCAGTATGAAAAACGGTATTTAGAAAAGCTAGCGGTTGTCTAGGAAACTAGGGGCTTGCCATACTAAACACTCTAAGCTTTGTCACATTTAGCGCTGCTAGTAATAGCGATCCAGTTATTGCTCGTCGAAGAAAGCTAATCGCTAAGATTGAAGAACAGATTAAACTGGCTAATGACCCAAGCTATCTGCCAATGAAAACCAAATGGGTAACAGATGCTGAAGGCAATCAACGTAAGATTGACGTTCCTAAGCGAATTAAACGTTGGTGGACTAAATCCATAAACGGACAGATTAACCTTGTTGTCCGATATGGAAGCAAGCCCTTAGAGTTCGCTAAAGGCAAGAACGCCATCGAGCTTTCAGATGAGAGTGCTGTGAGTGAAACGCTTTTAAAAATAAAAGAGGCAGCAGAGAAAGGTGAGTTGGACCCACTTATCGAGCAACAAGCTCAATTTGGGCGAGCTATTAGAAAAAAGGCAGCGTTAACGTCCTAAAAAATGGGGCTGTTTAACAAACCAGCCCCATAAACTGCGTTGACTCTGCGAGAATGAAAAAGGCCATTCAGATTAACTGTCCCTGTCTATCTGGATGGCTTAGGTCTATTAAACAACAGTTCTATTAAATCTTTCAAGTATACTTTTGGGGTTTTATTCTGTAGGAAGCTAGTTAGCTAAAACGGTCTCATCAAATCGTTCCCCAGCCAATGTTTGAGCACTCATGTGAGGGATAAACTTACTGTAGAACTTCTCAAGCATTCCAACACTAGTACCCATTTGCTTTGCGATGATGGCTAAGCTTATTCCTTGTTGGATCATTCGCGTTGCATAGAAATGTCGGAGTGAGTACAGAGTGCGAGGCATCTTGTCACTGGTTGTACCATATAGCAGATCCATTTTAGTAAGGTACTGCTCAAAGTTTTTGTTGAGCTGTTTAGTTTGCTCTCCACTTCTTAGTCTGAAGACATGCTTATCTACACGTTTCTTAAGTAGTTGATCGAATGACATGTCTGCTAATTCTGGAAAACGGCTTTGAATACGCTTGAAATAACGTATGGCGACATGGCGAGCTATTAGTTGTCTGTTTCCAGTCTTTCCATCCACTGTAATCTCTAGAAATCGTTCTCCAGCTTCATTGATATACCAATCTAAATGTTTCCATTTAAGGTTTGTCATTTCAGTGCCATGACGTATTCCTGTGTTCGCTAGGATAAGAACGTAATCGCGCAACAGTTCACGTATTTCTGCTGTTGTTTGCTTAGGCTTACGCTCACCAATCAAAAATTTATTAGTGCTAGTTGCAGCATCTACAAATCCGCTTTCAGCCCAATAGCGCAGGCTCCTTGTAAGCTTTGCGTATTCAGCACGCGTAAAAGTAGGGCGGCTATTTGACTTGATACCTGCAACACGAAAGCTTGGAACATCAGTTGGCTTCATCCAGCCTCTGTCGAGCGCTAGCTGAAATACTTTATTCAATGCACTGTTATGTGTGTTGTGAGTACTTTTGGACATTTCAGTTTTGCCCATTTGTTCTAGTCGCCAATCATCAAAACCGTCTAAGCGTTCGTTTGTGATTTGATTGATGTTGAATTTTCCAAGATATGGAATGTGATATTTGCGAAGAGCGGAGATGTAATCTTTGTAAACAACCTTGCCACGTCTGCTAGCGAGTTCATTTTCCATGCGTTTAATTGCATTTTCTGCGACAGCACGAAATTTGGTTGTTGTTAGCGGCAGGTTATTTTTAACGTGTGTTTTTAATTCCGTACGAATATCTAGAGCATTCTCACGAGCTTCATCGATATCTGCTGAGCCAGTGCTTCGTCTAATCCATTCGCCCTCAATTTTGATTCTTGCTTGCCATCGGGCGCTGCGTGAGCGTCGATACAGCACGATCAGTCCAGGAATTACGGTAACCATTTCAGCCATTTTTTCGCACTTCTTTAGTGGATATAAATGGATTATAGCGTCGTAAAAATAGCGAGCAATAGCTCTAAAAAGTGTGCACCGAGTGTGCTAAGAAAGATATTTTAATCTGGCAGAAATGAAAAATGCACGATACCTGCGTATTCGTGCATTTTATCTACATACTCTCAAAATTTACCAACAAGATATTGGTACCGATGGTCGGACTCGAACCGACACGCTTTATAGGCAACGGATTTTGAATCCGTCGTGTCTACCAATTCCACCACACCGGCAGAGAGTGTGGCGCATTATAAGCGGGTTTTAGAATAGGTCAATCTTCTGTGACGTTTTTAAGTAGATTTTGTTAATATTTTCGCCCCGCAAAATTTAACGCTCGGTATCTATGAAGTTAAGTGATTTTGATTTTGAACTTCCAGAAGAGTTGATCGCGCATTTCCCATTGGAACAGCGTACTTCAAGTCGTCTGCTGCAGGTTGATGGAAATACCGGTGAACGTGTTCATGGTTCGTTTAGCGATATTCTAGATCTGGTTGAACCAGGTGATCTGATGGTCTTTAACGACACTCGCGTGATTCCGGCTCGTCTTTTTGGTCAGAAAGAGAGTGGCGGCAAAGTAGAGCTGTTGGTTGAACGTGTCACCGGTGAAAAACGTGCCCTTGTTCATCTGCGTGCTAGCCGGACGCCCAAAGAGGGCACTAAGCTGCAATTTGAGGGCGGTATTAATGCTGAAGTGCTAGGCCGTGAGAACGGCCTGTTTGATCTGCAGTTTGATATTGAAGATTCAATCATCGAAGCGCTCGAGCGTGTCGGTCACATGCCTTTGCCTCCCTACATTAAACGTGAGGACCAACTTTCCGATCGTGAACGTTATCAGACGGTTTACAACAAAAAGCCTGGTGCTGTCGCTGCGCCTACGGCTGGATTGCACTTTGATGATGAGCTAATCGCTAAGTTGGAAGCAAAAGGGGTTGAGCGTGCGTTTGTGACGCTTCATGTCGGCGCAGGTACTTTTCGCCCGGTTAAAGTTGATGACATCGAGACCCATGAGATGCATGCGGAATATATCGAAGTTGATCAATCGGTGTGTGATGCGGTTAATGCAGCTAAAGCGCGTGGTGGACGTGTCATCGCGGTGGGGACGACCAGTGTTCGATCTTTAGAGTCAGCTTCACAGTCTGGGGAGATTGAGCCTACCTTTGGTGATACTCAGATCTTCATCTATCCAGGTTATGAATACAAAACTGTGGATGCGTTGGTGACCAATTTCCACCTTCCTGAGTCCACACTTCTCATGTTGGTCTCGGCATTTGCAGGATATGAGACAATTATGGCCGCTTACATAGAGGCTGTTGAGCAGAAATATCGATTTTTTAGTTACGGTGATGCGATGTTTCTAACGCGCAACACTCAAGGTTAAGTAGGTAATTTAATGAGCCGTCACTGTTTTATGAAATTTGAGACGATTGCGAGCGAAGGTAAAGCGCGACGTGGTCGTTTGAGCTTCCCACGCGGCGCGGTCGAAACCCCTGCATTTATGCCAGTGGGTACCTATGGCACCGTCAAGGGCATGTTACCACGCGATGTTGAGGCAACCGGTGCGCACATTCTGCTGGGTAATACATTCCACCTGATGTTGCGTCCAGGCACTGATCTGATCGAACTGCACGGTGATCTGCATGACTTCATGCAGTGGGATAAACCGATTCTGACGGATTCAGGAGGCTTCCAAGTATTCAGCTTAGGTAAGATGCGCAAGATTACGGAAGAGGGTGTCTCTTTCCAGTCACCTGTTAATGGTGACAAGGTGTTTGTGAGTCCAGAGGTATCGATGGAAGTGCAGCGCAAGCTCGGTTCTGACATCGTTATGATCTTTGACGAGTGTACGCCTTACCCTGCAACAGAACAGGAAGCGGCGGACTCTATGCGTCTCTCTTTGCGTTGGGCGCAGCGATCTAAAGATGCGCACGGTGACAGTCCTTCGGCTCTGTTCGGGATTGTTCAGGGTGGTATGTATGAGCATTTACGTGATGAATCCTTAGAAGGGCTGACCAATATCGGTTTTGACGGTTATGCGATTGGCGGTTTGTCAGTGGGTGAGCCGAAAGATGAGATGATCAAGGTGTTGGATCATCTGGCGCATAAGATGCCTGAAGATAAGCCTCGTTACCTGATGGGTGTTGGGAAACCGGAAGATCTTGTAGAGGGGGTCCGTCGCGGGGTTGATATGTTCGACTGTGTGATGCCAACTCGAAATGCACGAAACGGCTTTTTATTTACCCGTGAAGGGGTTGTAAAAATCCGTAACTCGTCCCATAAAACAGATACTGGACCAGTGGATGCAGATTGCGGTTGTTACACCTGCCAGAACTTCAGTCGATCTTATCTGCACCACCTTGATAAGTGCAGTGAGATTCTGGGTTCGCAGTTGAATACGATTCACAACTTACACTACTACCAAGACTTGATGGCAGGTTTGCGTGGAGCCCTTGAACAGGGTACATTGACCGCCTTCGTAGATGAGTTCTACCGTCGACGTGGCTTGGAAACGCCAACGTTGGCTGAATAACCTAAATAAACTTTTATCAATGATGTTACAGGAGTGCTTTTGATGAGCTTCTTTATTTCACCTGCTTTCGCTGAAGGTGCAGGCGGTGCTACCGATCCAGGTATGTTTAACCTTATTTTTCTACTGGGTTTCGGTCTGATCTTCTACTTCTTCATGTGGCGTCCACAAGCGAAACGTCAAAAAGAGCACAAATCACTGGTTTCTGGTCTTGCTAAAGGTGATGAGGTGATCACGGCTGGCGGTATCATCGGTAAGGTGGTTCGCGTTTCTGATGACTACATTGCACTTGAAGTATCAGAAGGCGTTGAGCTTAAGTTCCAGAAGTCTCACGTAGCGTCTGAGCTACCAAAAGGCACTATTAAAGGTATTTAATCGACCTTGCTTACAGCGCTGTTACTGATCGGTAACGGCGCTTTTCTGTTTTTAAAAGGATGGGCCTGTAATGCTCAATCGTTTTCCTCTTTGGAAAAGCTTGATGGTTGTTGTGACGCTTCTGTTCGCTGCAATCTATGCTATGCCAAATCTATATCCTGATGACTTTGCTGTTCAAGTATCAGGTTCTAAACAAGATTTTAAAGTGGATGATCGCACCCTTGCTCGCGTGTCTACTGCTTTGGATAACAACCAGATCGAGTATAAAGCGCTTGAGGCAGAGGAAGGCAAGGGTCTCATTCGCTTTGCCGATGGTGATGCTCAACTACGTGGTCGTGAAGTTGTGGGTCGTATCCTGGGTGAGAACTACACCGTTGCCCTTAACCTTGCGCCTACTACGCCTGACTGGTTGACTGACATTGGTGCCGGCCCTATGAAGTTAGGCCTGGATCTTCGCGGTGGTGTCCACTTCTTGTTGGAGGTGGATATGGTGACTGCTGTATCACAACGTCTTGAAGTGTACGTTAGTGAGATCAAAGCAAACCTGCGTAAAGAGCGTCTTCGCTACCGTCAGGTAGAGACTCTGGATGATGGCACGCTAGCGGTTCACTTTGCGGATGCTGCTACTCGTGATGAAGCCTCTTCGCTGCTTAAAAAGAGTTACCAAGAGTTCTTGATCACCGATCTGGATGAAGAGGGCTACTCAAGCCTACAGATCGCTCTGAGTGAGCAGACGCTGCGTGATATTGAAGATTATGCCGTTAAGCAGAACCTGACAACGCTGCGTAACCGTGTCAATGAGTTGGGGGTTGCTGAACCTTTGGTTCAACGTCAAGGTCGTAACCGTATTGTGGTTCAGTTGCCAGGCATTCAGGATGCTGCGGCCGCTAAACGTATCATTGGTAAAACAGCCAACCTTGAGTTTCGTCTTGAAGCGAAACCTGACACCTCTCGAGCGCTCACAGAGACTTATCCTTTCCGTTCAGATGAGAACCGTAAAGCGAACCTTGAGCGAGATGTCATCATCACCGGTTCCAGTGTTTCGAATGCTCAGTCGAACTTTGATGAAAACGGCATGCCGCAGGTATCCATCAGCCTAGACTCAAAAGGTGGTCAGTTGATGAACCGCACTACGCGTGATGCGATTCAGCGTCGTATGGCGGTTCTGTTTGTCGAGTTCAAAGCCCGTATGGTGACCGAAACTGTTGATGGTCAACAGGTTGAGAAACGTGTGCCTTACGTTGAGAAGAAGATCATCTCTCTTGCAACGATTCAGAGTGCATTGGGTTCTAGCTTCCGTATTACTGGTCTAGATAACCC
>CATEEE010000083.1 GCA_949499045.1 Marinobacterium sp. xm-d-530
ACTATTGGACTGGATACCTGGTGGGCTAAGCCATAATGGCAGCGTATATCGTTCGACGTTTACTGCTCATGATACCGACACTGTTCGGTATCTTGCTTTTGAACTTCCTGATCATTCAACTGGCGCCTGGTGGACCGGTTGAACAAGCCCTTGCTCATCTGCAGGGTTTCTCAGTCGATGCGACGAGTCGCATTGGTTCGGGTGAGCGATCGGACATCAGCGCCGATGCACAGGGTGGCGACTCGCAATATCGAGGCGCCCAAGGGATGGATCCCTCACTGGTTGCTGAGATTGAGCAGCTCTATGGCTTTGACAAGCCGGCCCATGAACGTTTTTTCAAGATGCTCACAGACTATTTAACATTTGATTTTGGCCGCAGTTTTTTCAGCGATAAACCGGTGGTCGATCTCATCATCGAAAAGATGCCTGTCTCGATCTCTTTGGGCCTTTGGACAACGCTAATCACTTATCTAGTCTCCATCCCACTGGGCATTCGGAAAGCCGTTAGAGATGGCTCCCCCTTTGATGTCTGGAGTTCCAGCATTATCATTGTGGGATACGCGATCCCGAACTTTTTGTTTGCCATATTACTGATTGTGCTATTTGCCGGCGGTACTTACTTTGAATGGTTTCCACTGCGGGGCCTAACGTCGCCCGGGTTTGAAGAGATGACACTGATCGAGAAAATCGGCGACTACTTCTGGCACTTAGCTCTTCCGATTTTAGCCTCCGTTATCTCCAGCTTTGCAACACTGACGATGCTGACCAAAAACACCTTTTTAGATGAGATCCACAAACAGTATGCCCTGACTGCTCGGGCTAAGGGTTTAACCGAGCATCAAGTGCTTTATGGTCATGTTTTCCGTAACGCAATGCTACTGATCATAGCCGGCATGCCTGCGGCTTTGATTGGTATCTTCTTCACTGGATCGATGTTGATTGAAGTGATCTTCTCGCTCGATGGTTTGGGCCTACTGGGCTATGAGGCGGTCATCAACCGAGACTACCCCGTTATTTTCGGTACGCTCTACATCTTCACCCTAGTGGGGCTTCTATTGAAGCTAGTGTCCGACATCACCTATACCCTGGTCGATCCTCGTATCGATTTTGAGAGTCGTGAGGGTTAGTCGATGGCATCACCTATCACTCAGCGACGCATCGCACAGTTCAAAAGTAACAGACGAGCCTACTACTCGTTTTGGATCTTTATGTTGCTGTTTACCCTGTCACTCCTAGCTGAATTGATCGCGAACGACAAACCGCTGCTAATCAAAACGGATCAAGGACTGTTTTATCCGTTAATTGAAAACTATACAGAGACCGATTTTGGCGGCGATTTTGATGCGCCTGTCGACTACCGCGATCCCTACATCACTGAGCTGATTGTCGAGCAAAATGGCACTCTATGGTGGCCCGTAATACCGTTCAGCTACGACACAATTAACTTTAACCTGGACCAACCGGCCCCCTCCCCGCCAACAGCTGACAACTGGCTAGGCACCGATGATCAGGGCCGTGATGTCGCCGCAAGATTGATCTATGGTTTTCGCATCTCCATTCTTTTTGCCACGGTTCTGACCCTCGCCAGCTCAGTGATTGGGGTTGTGGCTGGCGCACTGCAGGGGTACTACGGAGGCAAGGTCGATCTGTTTATGCAGCGCTTCATTGAGATCTGGTCTGGCCTGCCGGTTCTCTTCCTATTGATTATTCTCGCCAGCCTAGTGGAGCCAAATTTTTGGTGGTTACTAGGCATTATGTTGCTTTTCTCATGGATGAATTTGGTGGATGTAGTTCGGGCTGAGTTCCTACGTGCACGCAACCTCGAGTATGTCAGAGCTGCAAGGGCGCTGGGGCAACCGAACTCAGTCATCATGTTTAAGCATGTTCTTCCTAACGCTATGGTTGCGACACTGACGTTCATGCCATTTATCTTTAATGGAGCACTGGTGACATTAACCGCCCTCGACTTTCTTGGGTTTGGTCTTCCTCCTGGCTCACCATCACTGGGGGAATTGGTCGCTCAAGGTAAAGAGAATCTGCACGCGCCCTGGTTAGGCGTGACCGCTTTCTTATCTCTCTCCATCATGCTGACCTTGCTGATCTTCATTGGCGAAGGTGTTCGCGATGCGTTTGACCCAAGGAAACAGAACCGATGAAAACGATTCTAGACGTCAAAAATTTATCGATTCGGTTTCCTGGACAATCAACCGACGCGGTACAGGGTCTTAGTTTTTCTCTCAACGCAGCTGAAACGCTGGCGATTGTTGGCGAATCTGGATCAGGCAAATCGGTATCCGCTCTGTCGCTTTTGAAACTGCTACCTGAGCAGACAGACATCCAAGCAGATTCGATTGTTTTCCAGGGGAAGGCTCTGCAAGAGGCAACTGAAGCAGAGCTGCGCTCCATTCGCGGCCACCGTATCAGCTACATTTTTCAGGAGCCGATGACCTCACTTAATCCGCTTCATACTATTGAAAAACAGATTGCTGAATCGCTCAAATTGCATAAGGGTTTGTCTGGCTCGAAAGCTCGCGAAAGAGTGTTAGAGTTACTAACCCTTGTGGGTATTCCTAACCCTGAGTCGCGTCTGAATAGTTACCCACATGAGCTCTCTGGTGGTCAGCGCCAGCGTGTCATGATTGCGATGGCATTAGCCAACGAACCCGAGATCTTAATTGCTGACGAACCCACCACCGCGTTGGATGTCACAATACAGAAACAGATCCTAGATCTATTGATGGATCTTCAGCAAAAGCTGGGAATGGCCATACTGATCATTACGCATGACCTGAACATTGTGAAGCGCTACGCCGATCGCATAATAGTGATACAACAAGGCAAAGTGGTTGAGCAAGGTGATACCCTTTCGCTGTTCAATGCTCCCAATCACCCCTATACACACACCCTACTCAATGCAGAACCTGTTCGCGATTTAGCGACTGTTGAAGCGGACTCTAGCAGCTTATTAGAAGCTAAAAACATTCGAGTCTGGTTCCCTAAATCCAAGGGCCTACTCAAACGGGTTTATGATCATATAAAAGCGGTCGATGGTATCGATCTGCAGGTCAAAAAGGGAGAGACACTGGGGATTGTCGGTGAGTCTGGATCAGGCAAATCAACGCTTGCTTTTGCCCTTTTGAAATTGACCAAGAGTGAAGGTGAGATCCATCTAGATGGCACACGAATTGATACGCTCAACCAAAAGGAGATGCGACCTCACCGCCGTGTTGCTCAAATCGTTTTCCAAGATCCCTTTGGTAGCCTCAGCCCGAGAATGACCGTAGCGGAGATCATTAGTGAAGGGTTGGAAGTACAACAGAGTCTCTCAGCTGAACAGAGAGAAGTGGCTGTTATTCAAGCCCTTCAGGATGTGCAGCTAGATCCAGAATCTAGACACCGCTATCCCCATGAGTTTTCGGGTGGCCAGCGTCAACGAATCGCCATCGCACGTGCGCTGGTGCTAAGACCTAAATTAATCGTGTTAGATGAACCAACTTCTGCACTCGACAGAACCGTTCAAAAACAGGTAATTGATCTACTTCAAACCCTGCAACGACAGTATCAACTAAGCTATCTGTTCATTAGCCACGATCTCGCTGTCATAAAAGCGTTAAGTCATCGTGTTATGGTAATGAAAGCTGGCAAAGTGCTTGAATCTGGCACTGCAGAGGCGATTTTTAATGCCCCTTCAACGAATTACACCCGCGAATTAATTTCTGCATCAGCCCTTGAAAATATGAATGACTGATAGCATTTATTAATAACATCATTAGTTACAATTAATTTTACCTCTTTGTCGGCGATCTCTAAGATTCGTCGCATTCTTAAAACATGTACATTTAACCAACCAAGGAGAAGACAGAATGTCTGCTTACATCAACCAGGAAGTTAAACCATTTAACGCTACAGCATTCCACGCTGGCGAATTCGTAGAAGTTTCAGAAGCTGACCTTAAAGGTAAATGGTCTGTTGTATTCTTCTACCCAGCTGATTTCACGTTCATCTGCCCAACTGAGCTAGGTGACCTTGCAGACAGCTACGCTGACTTCCAGAAGATCGGTGTTGAGATCTACGCGGTATCAACTGACACTCACTTCACTCACAAAGCGTGGCACGACTCTTCTGAGACAATCGGTAAAATCACTTACCCAATGATCGGCGATCCAACGGGTCAGATCTCTCGCAACTTCGACGTAATGATCGAAGAGGCGGGTCTTGCTGAGCGCGGTACTTTCGTTATCGATCCAGAAGGTAAAATTCAGATCGTTGAGATCAACTCTGGTTCAGTAGGCCGTGACGCTTCAGAACTTCTTCGCAAGATCAAAGCTGCACAGTACGTTGCTGCTCACCCAGGTGAAGTATGTCCTGCTAAATGGAAAGAAGGCGCTGAGACTCTAGCTCCATCTTTGGATCTTGTTGGTAAGATCTAAACCGGACTCAAGTCCTTCCCCGAGGCTGCACTCGCAGCCTCGTTTCTCTCTAAAGCTTAGTTATTTTTTATTCATGAGGTCATCATGTTAGAGCCAAATATTGTCCAACAGTTGGACCAGTACCTTAGCTACATCAAACAACCGATTGAGCTTAAGTTAGCCGCTGACGACTCAGCAAAAGGTAACGAGCTTAGAGAACTGGCTACGACGCTTGCAGAGCGTAGCGACAAAATTACATTGACTGATTGGGATCATCACCGAGTGCCTAGCATGGCCATTCTTGGTGAAGCTGATGTTGAACCACGCGTTGTGTTCTCCGGCATTCCAATGGGTCACGAATTCACAACACTGATTCTTGCCCTACTTCAAGCGGGTGGACACCCAAGCAAAGAGCCGGAAGAGGTTCAAAGTCAGATCAAGAGTCTTAAGGGTGAGTTCCATTTTGAAACTTACATCTCGCTATCTTGTCAGAACTGTCCAGATCTAGTGCAGGCCCTTAACTTAATGGCTCGCCTAAATCCAAACATCTCCAGCACTATGATTGATGGCGCACTCTACCAGTCAGAAGTAGAAGAGCGAGAAGTGATGGCTGTACCAGCCGTGTTCTTAAACGGTGAGCTGTTTACCCAGGGGCGTACAGAGCTTAAAGAGATCTTAGCTAAACTTGATACCGAAGGCGCTGAGCGTGAAGCAGAGGCACTGTCAGAACGCGACCCATACGATGTGTTAGTCGTAGGTGGTGGCCCTGCAGGCGCTGCAGCTGCAATCTACGCCGCACGTAAAGGCATTCGTACGGGTCTGGTTGCCGAACGTTTTGGTGGTCAGGTTCAAGATACAATGGGTATTGAAAACCTTATCTCTGTTCCCTACACAGAGGGACCTAAGCTAGTCTCTAACATGGAACAGCATGTTAAAGAGTACAACGTTGATATCATTACTGCGCAACGCGCAGCGGGCTTCTCTGAAGCTGAAGGCTTGCATCAACTGACCTTAGAGAGCGGCGCTAACCTAAAATCCAAAACCATCATTATGGCGACGGGCGCACGCTGGCGTGAAATGGGTGTACCTGGTGAAGCTGAATACAAAGGTAAAGGCGTTGCTTACTGCCCTCATTGTGACGGCCCGCTTTTCAAGGGTAAACGTGTTGC
>CATEEE010000084.1 GCA_949499045.1 Marinobacterium sp. xm-d-530
CTCTGGCACTTCACTACGATAAACAGAATGTACGTCGTGCTTTGACTTCGGTAGGTGTAGATGTCGATTGGGAGTTGAAGATGGATGAAGGTACACTGCATCCGTTCACTAACTTGCAATACACTTTGGACTTATCGGACAAGACCGACGCTGATATGAACTATGTGGGTGAATCTACAATCTACAGTATGTCTTTGAAGCGTAAAGCAGACCGTCATTGGGGTGCTGGTATAGGCTTAGATTACATCCATACTGAGTCAGGTATGTCTTCAATGATTATGTATCAACGTGATGAAGCTGTTGGTGCTGGTCATAGCGACAGTATTAAGATTAAGTTTTCAATGCCATTCTAACTAACATTATCTTCTAATATTTTACAAAGGCGTGGTCTAACAACTACGCCTTTTTTATTTTCTAAATCCACCTAACTTGTATCTGACAAGCAACATACGCAATAGAAGAGGCGCTTTCCCCTACCCGCCCCCCTATGGAGACCCACCCCTGATTCTGAGGAGAATTAGCTTTCTACGATTCTCTTGATGGTTAAACGACTAACCCCATACTCCTGACTCAATCTATTCTTACTCACACCCTCAGCAAACTGCTTGATGATCTTGCCCCTGACTTCCTGACTGAGCTTATGTGGTCTACCACCCTTGCGACCTGTAGCCTCTCTTCCTGCCTGAGTTCTCTCCACGATGAAGGTTCTCTCCATCTCTGCGAAGACACCTAGCAAGTGAAGCATGGCATTGCTGAAGGCATCCTGCTTTGAGGTATCCACTGGTTGCTCTATGGCTTTAAGCTCAGCACCTTTGGCACGAATCGCCTCAATTGTTTGAAGAACCTGGCGTAGGCTACGACCCAAGCGATCCAGCTTTGTGACAACAACAGTGTCTCCGTCACGAATGTAATCAACTAACTGCTGCAATGCCTCTTCGTTCTTTGCGCCAGCTCCACTATGTTTGTTGCTAAAGACTTTTATGCAGCCAGCTTCCTTCAATTCAGCGATTTGATGATCAAGACTTTGATCTGCTGTTGATACCCTTGCCCACCCAATAAGTGCACTCATAACATCACCTGCTCATTTCTTAAGAGTTATGAGCATAATGATACCGATATGCTCAAAACATTTCAATGTTAATTATGAGCATGCTCAAATAGAACTTTGTAAGTTAATTTCATGCAAGCAGCTAAGGAGAGTCTGTATATTAATTATATGGACATATTTAAATCAGCTGTTAAATCTCTCCTTGTTGGTATTTTGCTTGTGTGCATATCAGGATGTACATCAGTCGAATCCAACGGTGTCTGGAAACCTTACTCATGGAGTACTGAAGAGGAAAAACTTTACTACTGGTTTATGGCTGATTCATATCCAACGTATGATAAGTGCATCAAGGCTGCCAAATATCTCAACAGCCAACCAAACTCTTCACCAGCATCAGTAGAGCCAGTAGGCTGCGGTCTAGTAACAGACAACTTTTATGAAGCGGTATATGGTTATTACAGGCACGCACAAAGAGAGCACATTAATTGTATCTTTGAGAGTTATAATCCGAATGCCAATTTGCCGTATGTAATGTTACTTGTGGGATACCCTATTAAAGAGGGACAAGGTGAGTGTGTTTGGTGATGTTTTGTACCATTTATTTGTACCTAATAAATCCAATAACCCACTAAATACAAGCTATTTGCGGCCTCAAGAGAATTTAGTAGAGCAACCCGCCACCTCCACCAATACACTAAGGTCAACCGTTATCGGTTGGCCTTTTTTATTACCTATCTCTTTGTATTATTTGGGGTTAATGAGGGTTTTTGCTGACTTCCCTATAAGTTTGAAAATCGACATATCGGGCTATTTTCTCTCTGATGGCCCTATATTCTCTGTCTCTCTCCGTTTTTTGAAACAGCGAAGTCAACGAACATCGGATTTCCAGTCCCGAGCAAACATCGGTTAGCCAGCGAACTAATCGACGAGTTTTATTTTTAAACTTCAAGGCAATCGTTTTTAACAACTCTTAAAAGGCCACTCTAAATGCCACAATCCAAGCCTCGCCCTGGCAATGTTTGGATTGAGGGATGACCGCCTGGAACTTCAAAAATAGGTAACGTCCCGAGCCTGCCAGGTTCATTTAGTATTCAAACCGCTGACGCTGCTCGCTCCACAACACCGCAGTATCAACAGCCAAATCAAACAGCGTCACGTGATCCGGCACTTCATCATCCAGAATAGCTTCGACGATCTCCGGTGCCAATGTGGTCAGGTTAATCATGCGACTGACATAACTACTGTCAATCCCCTCTCGCTTGGCAATTTCCTTGAGACTGCTGACTTTTCCTGACTCAAACAACCTGAGCCACCGATGCCCACGTATTAAGGCCAACTGCAGTACCGTGAACTTTTTCTCCCAGGGTCGTCCAATTACTTCGCCTGTAGGTTTCCTCAGAACTTTGCGACCTTCACGACGGGTTATCTTGATAGGAACACGAATGCTCATAACACCATCGGATGACTCATAAGTTTCTCGTTGGCCGTTGGATTTGATTTCGATCTCATTCATACGCTAGCCCCCGCTCTGTCTGTCTGTGTTGCTGTGAGTAGTTCTCTGGCTACAGATTCCAAGCCGTTTAGTCTGAGCCGGACCTCTATATCCTCGGGTGAGACCACCACCTTCTCGATCAGAAGTTTGGTGATCCGCTCCTGCTCGGCCGGGAACAGAAACTCCCAGATATCATCCAGTTTACGCAACGCTATGGTGACTTTCGCTTCATCAAGCTCATTATCAATTGATACCGCTGCAGGGAGTATCTTTTCGATCATCTGTTGTGATCGCAGTATTTCACGCAGTTGCGTCTGCACGGTTGCCTCTAGCTGCGCAGCTGGATATCGCGCTAACCCTGACGCGCCTGCATATTCCTTAGCGTCGCGCTGAGGAATGTAATAGCGATAGCGCTTGCCGTTTTTCTTTTTCGTCGTCCAGGGCGTGAGTGTTCTACCATCGTTACCAAACACAATCCCTTTGAGCAGGAATGGCACTTTGGCTCGCGTACGATTCGCTCGCACTTTTCCGTTGGTTGCCAAAATCGAGTGGACTGAGTCCCACTCCTCCTGAGTGATGATTGGAGTGTGCCGTCCGTCATACCAGTTATCTTTGTGATGAATTTTACCGATGTACGTCTGGTTATGGAGGTACTTGTAGATCATGCCCTTATCGATGGGCTTACCAGCTCGGTAGTTTCCTTCCTGTGTCGTCCACGACTTGCTTGTTGCGCCTTCAAGCTGAAGTTCTCGGACCAGCAGTGTCGCAGATCCTAGTTCAACAAAGCGTTTAAATATCCGTTGAACCAATTTCGCTTCTTTCGGGTTGGGTACCAGATGGCGGTCTTTAACGTCATAACCCAGCGGCGGAATACCGCCCATCCACATGCCCTTCTTCTTACTGGCGGCGATCTTGTCTCGTATACGTTCACCCGTGACCTCGCGTTCGAACTGGGCAAAGGAGAGCAAGATGTTTAATGTTAATCGACCCATGGAAGAAGTAGTGTTGAACTGTTGCGTTACAGAGACAAACGAAACATTGTGGCGATCGAAAACCTCAACCATTTGCGAAAAGTCTGCGAGGCTACGAGTTAGTCGGTCGATCTTGTAGACCACAACAATATCGATTTTTCCCGCTTCGATGTCCCTCAGTAACCGCTGTAATGCGGGACGCTCCATTGAGCCGCCGGAGTATGCCGGATCGTCATAGTCATCAGCCACAGGTATCCAGCCTTCGTGACGTTGGCTATTGATGTAATTATGCCCCGCATCAGTCTGGGCATGGATGGAGTTGTACTCCTGATCCAGACCTTCTTCAGTAGACTTTCGCGTATACACAGCGCAGCGTTTTCTCTGTCGAGTCGATTCGCTCATTTAGCACCTCCTTTTTTGCTTGGTTTAGATGCTGAGCGCAGGCCAAAGAACACAGGGCCCGACCACCGAGTACCGGTGATCAATCGCGCGATCTCAGAAAGACTGCTGTACAAAGTGCCTTTGTAATCAAACGCCCCATCTAAGGTAACAGTGACCTCATGCCGCTCCTCCTGATATTCACGAATGAGCACCGTTCCCGGCTCCGGTACAATCTTTCCAGCCGCACGCGGATTGCCGGTATCCTTTAGCAACTGCTCGATTCGTTTTTGGTTCCTCTCTAAAAGTCCGGGGTTCTGTTGCCTGTAAACATTCTCCTGCAACTTGTAGGAGAGACGACGTTCAAGATATGGCCTGCGGTTTGTAGGCGGTTCAGTTTGATAGACATCGAGCCAGAAGGACTTGAGATCTTCGAAGGACATCTCCTTAAGACCAACAATCTGTTCTATCACTGATGAAGGTATCGCGACGGGTTGATGTTTTCTGTTCATATCGACTCCTTAAAGTTGGTTAGGGTGTCGTTTGTATGAACGCTCTTCTCCTGGTAGAAGCCAAGCTGAACTTCGCTATACTCCTGAGGTTTCTGCGAACTAGCGCATCCACTTTCTCGCAAACGAACCAAGCCATTCGCCAGCAGTTGCGCGACCTCATTGAGTCGCTGGCTCGCATCCATCTTGTCAGGTGGAATCTGTTTGATTTGATACATTGGTAGGCACTCCTGAATAACTAACGACTGTTGACGATAATTTTCAGGGTGTGCGAGCTATCTGGCCATCACGTGGTTTCGAACGGATTTAAGCTCGTGAGGGTTAATGCAAAAAGTGATCAAATTATTTGGCTGTTTACATTCTTAGGTTGGAATACTGAACTGCTGGTTCTGGCCCTTTCCGGACCTTCAATTTATTCAATCAAAGAGGCTTTGAATGACAAAATTTTGAGAAAGGTGGACTCCCACATTTTATGGCTGATACGTTATACATCTAGTTTGGTAAGTTACGAATTCCACTTTTGATTAGGCGATAGCTGTTCCTCATTTCTAATTCTTCATGAATCAACTAGGGGTAGTAGCCTGAAGTTCAATTCTGTTGACTCGTTGAATCTCTGTTTTAATCGCAGTTTAAAGCGCATCATCATATTTTGGTGCTTCAACTTTAAACCACAATGCATACATAGCTGGGACAAACAGCAGTGTTATAAATGTCCCCATCATAACCCCGCCAATTAATACATAGGCCAGAGGTCCCCAGAATAGGTCGAATGTAAGCGGGATAAAAGCGAAGATGGCCGCGAGTGCTGTCAGAATTAGGGGGCGAGCTCGTGAGACGGTTGCCTCGATGATCGCCTTGCCTGCTGCCAACCCTTCTTCTAAATTATCCTGTACCTGCTGAGTCAGGATCATGGTGTTACGCATCAAAATACCGCCTAGTCCGATCAAGCCTAACAGGGCGGTAAAGCCAAAGGGTTGGTCAAATATAAAGAGTGCAACAGCAGCACCAATTAACCCGAGCGGTGCAGTAAAAAACACCATGAAGGTTCCAGAGAACGATCGCATTTGTAGCATAATAAATATCAGCATTAATGCGAGCATCAGCGGTTGCAGCTTCTGGATAGACTGATCGGCTTTGCCGGATTGCTCTACTGATCCCCCAATATCAATTCGATAGCCGGCCGGCAAATCATCTCTAATCTGCTGCATCGTATCCCAAATTGCTTTAGTGACATCAGGCGGCTGCGCCCCCTCGACATCGGCATGCACGGCTAGAAAGGGTTCGCGATTGTAGCGTTTGATAACAGGTTCTTCGTATTGAATGGTGAGTTTGCCCAACTGCCTAACCGGAATTTTCTTTCCATCCTGAGTCTTGATTTCTAACTGTTCGGGTAAGAGTATAGTGTCGCGTGAACTACGCGCGACCACTTGAACACTTCTTATATCCTGTCGTACCTCGGCAACTTCGACTCCGTTTAGTTGAAACTGAAGTTGCTGTGACACGTCGTTAGGTGTGAGTCCCATTAATAGAAGTCGCTCTAGATCCATATCAAGATGGAAGCTTGGAGCACGCTCATCCCACTCTAGGTGCGGAATTACAGTGTGTGGGTTAGATGCGATTTTATCTCTGACTTTATAGGCAATATCGCGCAATATCTGTTGATCAGGACCTACGACACGGAAGCTGACAGGCCAGACAACCGGTGGCCCGAACAGCAGGCTTGTTACACGGATTCGAGCTTCTGGAAACTCGCCGTTGGCAATTCTCTGCTTAAGTGCGGCCATGATTCTATCGCGTCCTGCTGCATCATCACCTATTGCGATAATCTTAGCGAAGGATGGATCAGGTTGCTCAGGGTTTGCTGAAATGAAGAATCGTGGAGCTCCCGCCCCGATGTAAGAGGAGAGGCTCTTAACCTCCGGTAGCTCAGATAACGCACTCTCTAATTTTTGTACTGTAGCATCCGTTGTTTTAATTGAACTGCCTTGAGGTAGATAGACTGAAACCAATACCTCGGGTCGGTCAGAACTTGGGAAGAACTGTTTATCAACAAGTATCGCCATCACAGCTGCGCTCATAACAAGCGCTGCAACGGTAACTAGAATAACTGTCTTACGAAAGCGTACACAGTAAGTGATGATTGCCCGTAGTTTAGTGTAAATCGGGGTTTGATAGAGGCTCGCTGCATCGTGTTTCTGATAGTTAGGGAGTAACTTCACCCCGAGGTAGGGCATAAAGGTGACGGCGACGACCCAAGATATCAGCAGTGAAAATGCCAGTACCCAGAAAATGTTGCCGGCGTATTCTCCGACTCCCGATTGAGCAAAACCGATAGGGACAAAGCCAGCAGTCGTAACTAGGGTCCCAAAGAGCATAGGGGCTGCGGTAACATTCCATGCATGGCTTGCAGCACGAATTCGATCCCAGCCCTCTTCCATTTTTACGATCATCATCTCTATGGAGATAATTGCATCGTCGACTAGCAGTCCCAAGGCGATAATCAACGCACCAAGTGTGACCCTGTCGAGGTTGATATCAACCATTTTCATGATGAGGAACGTCAGACCGATAGTGATCGGTATTGCGATGCCGACAACAAGACCTGCTCGGAAGCCAATAGCGATGACAGTGACCGCCATCACCACAAGTACAGCCACTAGAAATTTTACCTGGAAAAGGTCAACAGCCTGGCTTATGGCATCCGTTTGGTTGGTGAGCACCTGTAGCGAAACACCTAAAGGAAGGTTGGAGCGCTCTTTATCGAGAAAGTTTGCGAGGCTTTCACCAAAGGCCAAGCCATTTTCACCTTTGTTCATGACCACGCCTAACAGAATCGCATCTTCGCTATTGGCCCGCACTAGATAGGTTGGCGGATCTTCATATCCACGACTCACCTCTGCGATGTCGGAGAGGCGTATCAATGCATTACCAACTCTGAGCGGTAGGTCTGCTAGCTTGTCTGGGTCGCTTAAATCAGAGTGTGTACGAAGATAGGCACGCGGCCCGTTTAGGTCCAAAGAACCCTCAGGAATGAGTGTGTTACTTGCATCGATCGCTGCAAAAATCTGTTCGGGCGTTACTCCTAGGTTATTTAAACGGTCCATATCGAAATCGATAAACACACGTTCAGGTCGATCACCAAGTATCATCGCCTTTTGAACGGCTGGGAGCTGTTGTAACCGATCCCTGATTGTCTCAGCTTCCCGACTAAGATCCCTCATAGGCATGCCGGGAGCTGTTAGAGCTATAAGGGAGAAGTACACATCGGAGAAATCATCGTTTACTATCGGCCCTATGACACCTGAGGGTAGGTTGTGCGCCTCATCCTGCATTCTTTTTCGTACTTGATAGAAAAGATCAGGCACAACTTCACTAGGTGAGAAATCCTCAAACTCTATCTGTAAGTCTGCTCGACCAGGTCTAACCGTGGTCTCGATCTTACTTAAGTATTCGACCTCTTGGATTCGCTTCTCCAAGCGGTCGACGACTTGATTTTGTAAAACCTCAGGTTCAGCTCCTGGCCATACAACGGAGACAACCATAACCCGCACTGTGAAAGCCGGATCTTCTGCGCGCCCCAAAGAGAAGAATGCAAAAACACCAGCCAGGACAGAAAGTATTATAAAAAACAGAGTAATTGAGCGTTCACGTACAGCAAGCGCTGAGAGGTTGGGGAAACTCATCGCGCCTGCTCCCTAACCGCCATTCCAGGTTCCAATAGATGGGTGCCAACGGCAATGACGCGACTTTCGCTGTTTAGTGGCGCGCGAATAGTCGCATACTCTAATTTCAATTCCAGTACTTCAACTGAGACTGGTTGAGCTGTATTGCCTACAACCTGCCAAATCTGAGGGCCCTGGTTGCGTTCATCAAGCGCGCCCAGGGGAACCTCGAAGGTGACATCTGATGTGTTACGGTTAAGCGCAACCTGCACAACAGTCCCTATGTTCAACGCCTCTGTCACGGCTTCTATTCTGTACCTAGCTTTCCAGCTTCTACTCTCTGGGTCTGCTGCACCAGCTACCTCACGTAGACGAAGCGGCAAATCTTGCTCTTGTAGCTTTAATACACCTGATTCTGGAGCTTGGTTGCCGTCGGATAGGAACACTTCGACCTCTAGATCACCATCTTCTACGAGGAGTGCCACAGGTTGCCCCACTCCAACAACCATTCCCGGTTCACCTGTAACCTCGGCTAATACACCGGATTTATCTGCACGTAGCTCAGCATAACTAAGCCCGTTTTGGGCTTGAGATAATACAGCTTTGGCGGAATCACGACGGCTTTCCGCGTTCTGTAGTGCGAGCTCAAATGCTTCTAGAGTTTGTCGGCTAACAAAGTTGCGTTCAATTAACTGGCGTTGACGGTCGAGCTCATTTTGAGCGATCGCGAGGGCGACCTGTGCAGTTTGAAGTTCCGCTTTGGCAACTTGCATAGTAGCCTCTAAGTCACGTTTATCGAGTTCAAAAAGCAGAGCGCCACTCGCTACCTTCTGACCAGCATCCACCTCTCGCTTGAGAATGCGCCCAGAAACCTGAAAAGAGACAGGAGTCTCATAATGCCCTCTAATGGTTCCCGATGCTCTGATTTCGTCGTGGTCGTCCGTCTTAACCGCCACCGTGCGTACCCAAGGTGCATCGGTCGTTGGCGTTTCAGTTGGAGTGGTGTCGCCACAGCCGACGAGAAGAAGGGCTAGTATAAGCGGCGGCAGAACCTTGCGCATATTTGCTATTCTCATTTGATTAATATTTACTGTACGGTATCGTACATTAAGTTATTCGGAAAATAAATTGATTACCAATAGTCGAGTCGGCCGGCCTTTAGATCACTCCAAAGATACAGCGATTCTTGATGCAGCCTGCGCTCTTATGTTCGCTAAGGGGCCAGCTAAGATGTCAATGGAAGCGATAGCTCGGCAAGCAGGTGTGTCGAAAGTAACGCTTTATAAGCGCTTCGCGGACATAGAAACATTAATTGATGCCGTGATACAACAGCTGTCGCAAAGGATAAACGGCACGTTGACAGTGTCACCGAATGACTATAAAGATTGTCACCATGCTTTATCAGAGTTTGGATTATTGCTCCTTAATTTTATCGTCAGTCATGAGCACATGAATCTGATGAGAATGATGGCATCTATCTCCGAGGAGCATACGCAGATACTCCATAATATCTACAGTGGCGGAGTGATGGCCGCGCACCAAGCGTTAAGCGAATGGTTGACGCTGAAACACAAGGAAGGTTTGATCAACTGCGCGGATCCCGACTTCGGAGCAGAGATGTTTCTCAGTATGATTACTGGATTAGATATCGTGCGGGCGTTTCATCGTATACCTCCGCGTAGCGTCGAAGGGGAAACCAGATTACATGTAGAGAAGGTAGTGAGCTCTTTTTTGAAGCTCTGGCAATTGGAATAGATTCTTTGGAAGTAGCGGTATATCACAGCGATATACTATCACTGTCCAGCAGATCAGAAGACCAAGCTCAGAATTGAAAATAGCCCAATTTTGGGTATACGGATTTAATGGTTGATGGGGCACCTTCACCCCATCAATCTGATACCACCCTCAGATGGTTGATAGATCGACTCCGTAGTTGAGTTCCTCTGCGAAGTCCGGCAGTCC
>CATEEE010000085.1 GCA_949499045.1 Marinobacterium sp. xm-d-530
AAAAATTTAGAACTCGAGTAGCGATTGGCATAATTCCTGCTATGTTTTAACTAAAGCCATTAGTTAAAGCAGATACCATTGAACCAGACTCGATTAGAAAAGTATCAAAGCGACTCTGAAACGCAATTTAGAAAATTGTGTCAAGTCTTTGATTCATTAAATGAATCCCAGTTTGATATTGTTATTGATCACAGCACCGATACCGTTCACTTGGATGCAAGAGCTCAGCATTTTTTTGTGTTGTCTACACCGATTCCTCTATCTCAGTTCGATTCGTATTTCACCCCATCCAACAAGCTAATTGATTCTTCACCAATCCGTTCCGGCACCAATTTTAGATACAAAGGGCTTGATAAAGAGCTCTATCACTTGACAGCCTATGAGACTCGAACTGATAGCTCGCCTCAACTAAAACACATTCGTTTTAAACGTATTGATCTCTTTGATCCCTCAAAACTGACAGAAATAGAAGAGAAGTTAATCAATCAAAGACAGTTGTTCGCCATTATCTCTCACGAAATGCGAACGCCTGTAGCTACGCTTCAAATGCTTATTGAGGATTTAGAGCAGGGTGCACCAAGCCCTGAACATACAGAGCAGATGAAAAGTACTGTTGATCATCTGATGTCAGTGCTTCAGGACATGACACAGGCAGTCAACCCTGAGCGAGCGTTACCCATTAGTAAGTCGACCTTCCACCCCAATCAGCTATTGATCGATGCTCATTCACAGATGACAAGATTAGCTGAACTCAATGGTATGGTCGTAAAATTAGAGCTGATCGATAACGAAAATATACGCCTCGAATCTGATAAACAACGTATAAAAATCATAGCTTTAAACTTAATAAAGAATGCTATACATCACTCTAAAGGTAGCGCAATTAATGTAAAAGCAGAGTGGTCACAAAGGGTTGATAAGGGCTACTTTATTCTAACCGTATCTGACGATGGTCAAGGAATACCGAGAGAGGCAACTAGTAAGATATTCGAGCCTTTTGAAAGGCTGGGGACAAAAGTTGATGGCAGTGGTCTAGGCTTATTTATAGTGAGGCAATCACTAAACGAGCTGCATGGTGATGTTGATGTGGAACGAAATGAGCAGGGGGGTGCTCGTTTTGTTGTAAAGATACCGATGGTGGATCTCAATGCTAAGCAGTCTGAACCCGTGTTCAGACAAGAATCTAAAGATACCAGTGATCTACTTAAGCGTCTTAATTTATTGGTTGTCGAAGACGACCCTATAATAAGAATGGTTTCCAAGAACTTGCTCGGTAAATTGGTTAACCAAGTTGATGTCGCAGAGAACGGCCACATAGGCTATGAAATGGCGACGAGTAAAGAGTATGACCTTATTCTCAGCGATTTCTTTATGCCCGTATTAGATGGGCGGCAAATGATCTTAAAGCTGAGAAGAGAGGGCGTAGAAGTTCCAATTGTCGCAGTAACCGCCGCTGTTATGGGGCAGGAATCTGAAGCCTTACTGGATGCAGGCGCCAACAAGGTTATCGCTAAACCAATCTCGATGAATACCTTTCTAGAGGTTGTCGAGCAGTGCATCACTAGATAACATCCTCGATCACCTATATAGTACGTATTTTTAATATGTATTATGTATCAAATGACTACTACAAAACGCGAAAAAGTCTACGAGATTGCAGACGATCTGCTTAGACAAGGCATTAAACCTACCCAACAAAACGTCAGAGATAAGCTAGGATCTGGATCATTAACCACTATTAATAAAGCGCTAAACGAGTGGTGGAGCGGGCTAGGGCAGAGATTAGACGCCCAAACCAGTGGTTATGATCTCCCGGATCCCGTCATTAAACTCGCCAGTAAAATATGGACGGACGCAATCACATACGCGAATCGAGCCAGCGAGAGTAAACATAAAGAGGCAGACGAAAGCCGCAAGAAGCTCGCTAAGGAGCTATCAATAATTGACAGCAGATATAGCAAACAAATTATTGATTTAAATACTATTATAAGCCAAAGAAATGACGAGATAGGTCGTCTCAAAACTGAACTTGTAGAGGTTGCTTCCGACCTGAGTGCTGAACGCAATCAGGCATACAAGACAGCTAGGGCCTTAATGGATGCCGAGTCTAAGCTAAAAGAGTCCAAAACAAGTGCGCACAGTAATGAGGACTTGCTAGAAGCACAGGTACGGTTGAAAATACAGGCCGAAGAGATTGCGCGTCTCAATGCAGAAGTGTTGAGGTTATCGACTGAAAACGCGCAGCTAAAGCTTAAATAGATACCGGAAAAAGCATGCTCATTCACGTTAAACCTAATGCCGACAGCGATAAGCTCAAGAAAATTGTTACAAACAGCAATCCTGGAGACAATATCAATGTATCCAATCTGCAGCAATTTGAGCAGCTAAAAGGGTTAATCATTGATGCTAAGGCGATAGATCTT
>CATEEE010000086.1 GCA_949499045.1 Marinobacterium sp. xm-d-530
ACTCGCAAATCCAAATAAGTCCAAATCTTATGTCGATTGAACAACAGATTCTGGAGCTCCGAGAGCAGCTCCAACAGCACGCTTATCGCTATTATGTACTCGATGATCCCTCGGTTACGGATGCAGAGTATGATCACCTCTATCGCCAACTCGAATCGCTTGAAGCAGAGAACCCTCGGTTAGTCACAGCAGATTCACCGACCCAACGAGTCGGTGCTAAACCCGAGGGTGGCTTCGCAGAGGTGACACACGAGATTCCCATGCTTAGCCTGAGCAATCAGTTCAATCGTGATGACGTTCATGCATTTTACCGTCGTGCTCAAGAGGGGCTGGACAGTGAAGACTCTATGGCAATTACGCTGGAACCTAAATTGGATGGCCTGGCCGTCAGTATCCTCTATGAGAATGGCATTTTGGTTAGAGCGGCGACCCGTGGCGATGGCTCAACCGGCGAGGATATCACTAGTAACGTTCGTACCATCCAAAGTGTCCCTCTAAAGTTAATGGGTGCCGGTTGGCCAGAACGTATCGAAGTGCGCGGTGAGGTTTATATGCCGCGTGCCGGTTTTGAAGCGCTCAACCAGCTGGCTCGTAAAACCAATCAAAAGACCTTCGTAAACCCTCGTAATGCGGCGGCAGGAAGCCTGCGTCAGCTCGATCCATCGATTACTGCCAGTCGCCCTTTGACCTTCTGCTGTTATGGCACGGGTGTTGGTTCGGATGAACTGCCGGATAGTTACTACGAGACACTGCAGTTAATTAATAGCTGGGGTCTCAAGATCAGTGACCAAATCGCTCGTGTAGAAGGCGCGGATGCCTGCTTCGAGTACATAGAAGCGCTGGGTGCTAAACGTGACGCTCTCCCTTATGACATTGATGGTGTAGTTCTGAAGTGCGATTCGCGTGAGGTCCAAGAGAGGTTGGGTTTCCGTTCACGCGACCCTCGCTGGGCAACGGCCTTCAAGTACCCTGCCCAAGAGGAGGTGACTCAGCTTCTTGATGTTGATTTTCAAGTGGGTCGCACTGGTGCTGTGACGCCAGTTGCGCGTCTTGAGCCGGTGTTCGTGGGTGGGGTAACCGTTAGTAATGCCACACTGCACAACATGGACGAGATCGCACGACTGGATGCGAAAGTAGGGGACTGGGTTGTGATTCGCCGTGCAGGTGATGTCATTCCTCAGATCGTCAAAGTGGCTACCGATCGCCGCACCGGGGATGAACAGCCCATTGCTATCCCCTCCGCTTGCCCTGTTTGTGGTTCTGAAGTAGAGCGTGTCCAACTTGTTAAGCGCAGTAAAGGGCAAGAGCAAAGGGTCGAAGGTTCCGTCTACCGCTGTGTTGGGCGTCTCAGCTGCAGTGCGCAGTTGAAGCAGGCGCTGATTCACTTTGTCTCACGTAAAGCGCTCGATATTGATGGCCTCGGAGATAAAGCGATCGAACAGCTAGTCGACCGAGAGTTGGTTAGATCTCCAGCGGACCTGTTTAGACTGACCAAAGAGCAGGTGCTGACACTTGAAGGCTATGCTGACTTGTCGGCACAAAATTTGATTGATGCAGTTAGCCAATCTAAAGCTATTTCTCTGGCGCGTTTTATCTATGCACTTGGCATACCAGAAGTAGGTGAGGAGACGGCCCGAACCCTTGCCTTAAGTCTTGGTACACTTGAAAGAATTCGTCAGGCGATGTCTCGCACTTTGACGCTTCTTCCCGATATTGGTCTGGAAGTGGCCCACGAGATTACCCACTTCATGGCGGAGGAGCATAACCAAACAGTCCTGGATGATCTTCTTTCGTTGGGTATTCAACTGGAAGAGCAGGAGCAGATTTCTGCCAAACTCCAAGCCAGTGTCAGCTTTGCTGAGCTAATTGAAGGTTCTAATATAAAAGGTGTTGCAGCGACCGGTGCTAAGGCGTTGGCAGTACATTTTGAGACGCTCGATGCTCTTTTAAGCGCGGATGAAAATTCACTGAATGCTGTGCCTAAACTGAGTAGTCGTGCCGCGGTTGGGGTTATGGAAGCGATCCAAGATGACTCTTGGTGCCAACAACTTCAGCGATTTGAAGCACAACTGATTGAGTTCGGTATGCACTGGCTCTCAGAGAAAACGATCAGCGACTCCAGTGCGCCATTAGAGGGGCAGACGTGGGTGCTGACGGGTACGCTTGAAACCTTAGGGCGAAGTGAAGCGAAAGCGCTATTACAAGAGATGGGTGCAAAGGTCTCTGGCAGTGTGTCATCCAAAACGGATGCTGTTGTCGCAGGCCCTGGTGCTGGGTCTAAATTGGCCAAAGCAGAGCAGTTGGGCATTCGTGTGCTTGATGAAAATGAATTTAACCAGTTGTTAGGAAGAGTGTAGTGATTGTTCCAGCGAATATGCTATCGGATGATGCCCTGCGTGGCATGATCGAAGAGTTTGTTACCCGTGATGGGACAGACTATGGCGAACAGGAAGTGAGCCTGAAAGAGCGTGTCGAAGAGGTAAGAGGGCAGATCCTGACCGGTAAAGCGCTGATCATGTTCGACAGTAAAACTGAGACTACGACCGTTATCCCTGCTGAAGACCTTGCTAAGATTCAGCAGCAGAACGCTGAGCAAGCTTCAGAATAAGTCATTCGATCATTAAC
>CATEEE010000087.1 GCA_949499045.1 Marinobacterium sp. xm-d-530
ACTTACGTTAAGCGTACAGAGATTGAAGAGGCTCCAGAAGCTCCAGCAGTGGAAGAGACTCCCGTTGCAGCACCTGAGCCACAGGTTGAAGCACCGGTTGTTGAAGCAGCACCTGAAGCAGCACCAGAAACAGTGGTTGAGTCAACAGCAGAAGCACCGAAAACTGAAGTTAAAGCTGAGGTTGCAGAGGCTGCTAAGCCGGCTAAAACTGAAGAGTCTAAGCCTGCGCCAGTGGTTGGGAAGCCGGCTGAGAAAAAGCCAGCTGAGCCAAAAACTGAGAACCCTCGCAACAAGAACAAACAGCGCGATGATCGCCGTAACAATCAGCGTGATAATGACGATCGTCGTAAGTCAAAAGGCCGTGGCAATGGCACACTGAATGCCCGTCCAGGTAAAGGCGGTAAGCCAGGTCGTGGTAAGCCAATGCGTCAAGGCGATAACCAGCACGGCTTTAAAGAGCCTACCAGTGCAATGATTCACGAAGTCTCTATTCCAGAGAGCATCACAGTTGCTGATCTGGCTAAGAAGATGTCGATCAAAGCCGCTGAAGTGATCAAGGTCATGTTCAAGATGGGTGCAATGGCAACCATTAACCAACCAATTGACCAAGATACTGCCATCCTAGTGGTAGAAGAGATGGGCCACAAAGCGGTGCCTATGGTCGAGAATGCGATCGAAGATGAGTTGATGGAGTCGGTAGCGGCTCACAGCGGTGATTCTGTGACCCGTGCACCAGTTGTGACCGTTATGGGTCACGTTGACCACGGTAAAACGTCACTGCTCGATTACATCCGTTCAACACGCGTAGCTTCTGGCGAGTCTGGTGGTATTACCCAGCACATTGGTGCTTACCATGTTGAGACGGACAACGGCATGGTTACCTTCCTAGATACCCCTGGACACGCTGCGTTTACTGCTATGCGTGCCCGTGGTGCCTCTTTGACGGATATCGTTGTGCTTGTTGTTGCTGCGGATGATGGCGTGATGCCACAGACTGAAGAGGCCGTCCAGCACGCGAAAGCGGCAGGCGTTCCTCTGGTTGTTGCAGTCAACAAAGTCGATAAAGAGGAAGCGGATCCAGATCGAGTTAAGAACGAACTGGCTCAGCGAGATGTTATTCCTGAAGATTGGGGCGGTGATGTTCAATTCTGTCCAGTCTCTGCTAAAACAGGTCAGGGTATCGATGAGCTGCTTGAAGCGATCCTTCTTCAATCAGAAATTCTTGAACTTGAAGCGGTTCCAGATGCGCCAGGTACCGGTGTGGTGGTTGAATCACGCCTTGATAAAGGTCGTGGTCCTGTTGCAACGCTTCTGGTTCAAAACGGTACGCTTAAGCGTGGTGACATCGTACTTGCCGGCCTTCACTACGGCCGTGTTCGTGCCATGCTTGATGAAAACGGTAAGCCGCTTGAATCGGGTGGCCCTGCCATTCCTGTTGAGATCCAAGGTCTAGACGGCACGCCTAATGCCGGTGAAGACTTCACCGTGGTATCGACTGAGAAGAAAGCGCGTGAAATCGCTCTATTCCGTCAGGGTAAATACCGTGAAGTTAAACTTCAGCGTCAGCAACAAGCGAAGCTAGAGAACCTCTTCTCGAACATGGAAGCGGGCGAAGTTAAATCACTTAACATCGTTATTAAGACAGACGTTCGCGGCTCTCTTGAGGCGTTGACTAGCTCACTAGAAGATCTCTCTACTGATGAAGTAAAAGTGAACATCGTCTCAGGCGGTGTGGGTGGTATCGGTGAAACGGATGCCAACCTTGCATTGGCATCATCAGCGATCATCATCGGCTTTAATGTTCGTGCAGACGCTCAGGCGCGTGCGATTGTTGAACGTGAAGAGATGGAGCTTCGCTACTACAGCGTTATCTACGACATCATCGATGACGTGAAACAGGCGATGAGTGGTCTACTCTCTCCTGAGTTCAAAGAGGAGATTGTCGGTATTGCTGAAGTGCGTGATGTCTTCCGTGCGCCTAAGATCGGTGCAGTTGCCGGTTGTATGGTTATCGAAGGGACTATCTTCCGTAACAAACGCATCCGTGTCCTTCGTGATAACGTTGTTATCTACGAAGGTGAGCTTGAGTCACTGCGTCGATTTAAAGACAACGTCAACGAAGTTCGTCAGAACATGGAATGTGGTATCGGCGTCAAGAACTACAACGATGTTAAAGTCGGCGACCAGATCGAAGTCTTTGATACGATCGAAGTTCAACGTACCATTTAAGAGGTAGTATGGCTCGCGATTTTAAACGCACAGACCGAGTAGGGGACCAGATCCAGCGCGATCTGGCGACCCTTATTCAGCGTGAGATTAAAGATCCACGCATCGGAATGGTCACGATAAATCACGTCAAAGTAGCGAAAGACTTAGGTTACGCTGAGGTCTACATCACGGTTCTCCCGCTGGGTGATCAGGATGAGGCGGAAGCCACTAAACAGAGTCTAGAGGTGCTTAAGCAGGCTGCAGGATTCCTACGTGCTGAACTGGCAAAAGGAATTTCACTGCGCGTGATGCCGGCGTTACGTTTCCATTATGACGAGAGCATTCACCGCGGTCGTCACCTTACGAGCTTGATCGAGAAGGCTCGCCGTCTCGAAGATAACGAGGGCTAACATGGCTCGACGTAAAAAAGGACGCCGCATTGACGGCGTCTTTTTGCTTGATAAGCCTCCAGGTATTAGTTCGAATGCTGCCTTGCAGAAGGTAAAGCGACTGTATGATGCGGCCAAAGCCGGACATACAGGTGCTTTAGATCCTCTTGCCACGGGTATGCTGCCGATCTGTTTGGGTGAGGCGACAAAGTTTTCACAGTTTCTGCTGGATTCTGATAAACGCTACATCACGACCGCTAAGTTAGGTGTCCGCACAGACAGCAGTGACGCCGACGGCGAAGTAATCGACACCCAGCCAGTTCCTGAGCTGGATCGAGACGCTTTGAATGATCTGATCCAAGCCAAATTCTCGGGTGAAATCGAGCAGGTTCCATCGATGTTTTCGGCGTTAAAACATAACGGTCAGCCGCTTTACAAGCTGGCGCGTAAAGGTGAAACGGTTGAAGTGAAACCGCGTCAGGTCAGGATTTACGAGATCAAGCTGTTGGATCTTCGTGCGGATGAAGTGGACCTTGAAGTTCACTGCTCAAAAGGTACCTACATCCGTTCAATCGTTGAAGATTTAGGGCTGGCGCTTGGCTGTGGTGCGCATGTCAGTATGTTACGTCGTCTTGCGGTGGCCACCTACGACCGAAACGCCATGCTGACACTGGATCAATTGAATGATATTGCACAACAACGTGAGTCAGATCAGTCGTTAGAGTGCATACAAATGCGTTTAGATGCGCTATTATTGCCGCCCTGGAGTGCAGTGGAATCATTGCCTTCAATAGAATTACCCGCAGATTTAGCAAATCGTCTACTGCAGGGGCAGCGTTTAGGAGATGTTTTTTCTGAGCGTGGTCTCGTCAGGCTCTTTGCTGAAGAGCGATTCTTAGGTATGGCCGAAGTGGATGATGAGGGGCGATTACGCGCTCGCCGTCTACTGGATACCTCAGAAACCTGATTTACCCTCATGGGTATGACGCTTCACTGAAAATATGCTCGGTGTTGCGCGACTTAACCCGCAGCCTAGGCTGTGTGCATATTGCTAACAGGAGATAAAACAATGGCATTGTCTGTTGAAAAGAAAGCTGAAATCGTTGCAGCGTACGGTCGTGGTCAGAACGATACTGGTTCACCAGAGGTTCAAGTTGCCCTTCTAACTGCAAACATTGAAGGCCTTCAGGGTCACTTCAAAGCGAACAAGCAGGATCACCACTCACGTCGTGGTCTAATTCGTATGGTTAACCAGCGTCGTAAGCTGCTGGACTACCTTAAGAAGAAAGATGCTACTCGCTACGTTGAGTTGATCGGTCGTCTAGGTCTTCGTCGCTAAGATCTAGAACCCCAGTTAGGGCCATACTTAGTATGGCCCTTTCTACTTTAAACCTCCGCTAAACCAAACGATCTGACAGCCTGTACTCACTTGAGTTTACTGAATTCAACTGAGTACTGGCTTTAAAAGAGTGAAGATCAGGGGACGCGGAACATAGTAAATTACTAGGAGTTAATCGATGTTTAACACGGTTACTAAAACGTTCCAGTTCGGTAATGACACCGTAACGATCGAAACCGGTAAGGTTGCTCGTCAGGCGACGGGTGCCGTAATGGTTACTGTTAACGAAAAGACACAGGTTCTGTGTACGGTCGTTGGCTCAAAAACAGCGAAAGAGGGACAGGATTTCTTCCCACTTTCAGTTCACTACCAAGAGAAATACTACGCAGTTGGCCGTATCCCTGGTGGCTTCTTCAAACGTGAAGGCCGTCCAACTGAGAAAGAGACCCTAACCTCTCGTCTAATCGACCGCCCAATTCGTCCACTGTTCCCTAAAGGGTTCATGAACGAAGTTCAGGTTGTTTGTACTGTGGTCTCTTCTGATAAGAATATTGATCCAGATATCGCTGCAATGATCGGTACCTCTGCAGCACTTACCATCTCCGGTATCCCATTTGTCGGCCCAATCGGTGCGGCACGTGTTGGCTTCACTGAAGACGAAGGTTACATCCTTAACCCAACCTACGAAGCGCTTGCTAACTCTGAGCTAGACATGGTCGTAGCAGGTACCAACGAAGCGGTACTCATGGTTGAGTCAGAAGCGAAAGAGCTTAACGAAGATGAGATGCTAGGTGCGGTTCTATTTGCTCACCAAGAGATGCAGGTTGTTATCAACGCAGTTAACGAATTTGCAGCAGAAGCCGCTAAACCTAAGTGGGATTGGCAGCCAGCAGCGAAAAACGAAGCGCTTACTGATGCAATCACTGCTTCATTCGGTGCACAGGTTGAAACGGCCTTCCAAGTTGCTGACAAGATGCAGCGTCAAGACACTCTTAAAGCACTTCGCGATGCCGCTGTAGAGCAGTTCGCAACAGGTGAAGAGGGCGCACCAGGTGCTGGTGAAGTCTCTAAAGTATTCGCTTCTATCGAGAAAGCGACTGTTCGTGAGCGTATCCTTAGCGGTCAGCCACGTATTGACGGCCGTGACGGTAAAACGGTTCGTCCAATCGAAGTGGAAGTGGGCGTACTTAAAAACGTACACGGCTCAGCTCTGTTCACTCGTGGTGAAACTCAGGCAATCGTTACTTGTACACTCGGTACAAGCCGTGACGTACAGATCATCGATGCGCTAGAAGGCGAGCGTCGTGATCCATTCATGCTTCAGTACAACTTCCCTCCATACTCTGTTGGTGAAGCGGGTCGTATGGGCGGTGCAGGTCGTCGTGAAATCGGTCACGGTCGCCTGGCTCGTCGTGGTGTCTCTGCAGTACTTCCAACTCAGGACGCTTTCCCATACACCATGCGTCTAGTGTCTGAGATCACTGAATCAAACGGTTCGTCGTCAATGGCTTCTGTGTGTGGTTCTTCACTGGCAATGATGGATGCTGGTGTACCGGTTAGCTCAGCGGTTGCGGGTATCGCGATGGGTCTAGTTAAAGAGGGTGATCGTTTCACCGTCCTTACTGACATCCTAGGTGATGAAGATCACCTAGGCGACATGGACTTTAAAGTGGCAGGTACTGAAGGCGGTATCACTGCACTGCAGATGGATATCAAGATCACCGGTATCACTGAAGAGATCATGGAGATTGCTCTAGAACAAGCACTAGACGCTCGTGTTCACATCCTACGTGAGATGGCTAAAGTAATGGGTTACGCTCGTCCAGAGCTTGCTGACCACGCTCCAGCAATGACTCAGCTGAAAGTGAACCCAGAGAAGATTCGTGACGTTATCGGTAAAGGTGGTGCAACCATCCGCTCTATTACTGAAGCGACAGGCGCATCGATCGACCTTGATGACGACGGTACTGTTCGTATCTACGCAGACAATAAAGCGGCTTCACAAGCAGCTGTTGACCGTGTTGTTGCGATCACTGCAGAAGCAGAGATCGGTAAGATCTACGAAGGTAAGGTTGTTCGCATCGAAGAGTTCGGTGCATTCGTTAACATCCTTCCTGGTAAAGACGGTCTAGTACACATTTCACAGATCGCTAAAGAGCGCGTGAATGCTGTTACTGACTACATCAACATGGATGATGTCATTAAAGTGAAGGTACTGGACGTTGATAACCGCGGCCGTATCAAACTTTCAATGAAAGACCTTGAAGAGGACGAAACTGCAGAGAATTAATCACTGCTGATTCGCACTAAAAAAACCGCCTTTATGGCGGTTTTTTGTTGGAGCGGTCTTAAAAAGGCCGCGATTGGTTTAGGGAGCGGTTGACAGGCTGAAGTCCAGTCACCGGCGTTCTGGTCTATCTACGAAACATGGTGACTGGCCTTCAGCCTGTCACCCGCTGTCAAATTACGCTACAGAACCGAAGGCTCATCCTCTACGGGCTCTTTATCACGCCAAGCTCGGTAGACGCGGTACGCGTAGATCGTACCTAGGACATTTAGGAAGTCTAGGGTGACTGAGATGAGCATGGAGATCATGCTGCTTGGGTCAACCATTGGCGATAGGATCACCTCTAAAATAAACAGGCCGCCAAAGATTAGAGCTAGGCCCTTGAACATGGTCCAGAAGAGGCCATCAGTGCCTTCCCAGCTCTGCTTCATCGAGTCGATAGGGCCTTTTCCTTCAATGACACAGATGGCGTTGGCCAGTGCTAAGCGAACGGCAACGTAGATACCAGGCGCGATCAGTAGCATGAGTCCTAAGGCGGTCACCAGCGCAGAGAGAAGGAAGGTCAAAAAGAGTCTTCCCCAACAACGGAACGCCATAAACCAGCTTTGTGTGGTTGTGATCGAGCCACCATCGATGACAGCTTGCATATAGAAGATGGTTGCCGCTAGATAGATGGGTACAAACAGCATATCCATGCCGGTCAGCAGTATCAGCTGTGCCTGCATGTTACTCGACTCATCCGCTCCAGAGATGGTGGTCATCTGAATGATCATTAGAATGATCAGAAATGGCAGCTGAATACTCAATAGAGCGCTGAAGTTTGAACGGAAGAAGAAAAATGATTGGTGTAAATAGTCTTTAGTCATAACTCTCTAGCGCTTAGGCTTAGTCAGTAAATAGGTGCAAAATTTTCCAGTATCTTGGTCAAGTGCTACTGATTCGAAGTAGCGTGATGCGATACGTTTCAGTGGCACATGCTGGTTCACGACGAAACAGGCTTGCCCCTTTGTTGCTAACAGTTTAGCGGCATTTTTTGAGAAACGGTCAGTTAAATCGTAGTCGATCCCAAAGCCACTATGGAACGGCGGATTACATAGTATCAGATCGTACTCAGACGCCAACTCTTCACCCGCATTTGTTAAGCAGAGTTCGGCCTTGAAACCGGCTGTTTCGAGCGTTGCTTGAGTCGCCTTGATGGCGGCGGCGTTATTGTCAGTCGCAGTAATGTGAGTCGCTTGGCTACAGGAGGCGAGCGTTAGATAGCCTGATCCGCACCCTAGATCCAACACTCGATCCGATCCAATGGGTAGCTCACGATCAATCATAGACGGTAGACGCTCAATCAGCTGTTGGCTTCCCTGGTCGATTTTCTTCCATCCATATACACCAGGTTTTGATAGCAGTGAGTATTCACTTACCTTGGTAACCTCGCGCACCTGGTGATAGTTTTGATCATCTAGCGGTATGCCCGTAGTCTTGCCTACGGTGAGTTCCACCCTCCAGCTATCGCCCCCTAGCTTAATCTCAGAACGATCGCCATTGAGTCGTTTTTGGCCATTTTTAGCGTAGCTTTTAATTCCCTCTGATTTATCACCGAATAGGATTAGGCGAGCACCCGTTTTTAACTGCTCTGCGACCAAATTGATTAAATAGTTAACGACAGCCTTCTCTTTACTGATGCGAAACAGAACAAGATCAGTGGTAAAACCTACCGGCCACTCAAAGTCAGAGAGTGAACAGTGCCAGGCTTGGTCCAAGAGTGCTTGTTGCTGATCAAAGCGGTTGGTCAGAGCTTGCCAACCGGACGCTGCTTGAAGTAATTGCGGATTAAGGTTTTCATCGACAATCAGAAGACCATTTGGACTGGCATGAATCTCCTGATTAATCAGCGATTCAAAGTTAGCCATTAAAGATGCTGGCTACCTCTTCTTCAGTGAGTTCTCGCCACTCCCCCTCATACAGATCATCATCCAGTGTGATCGGTCCAATCGCTTCGCGATGCAGGGCTTCAACTTTGTTACCAAGTGCCGCAAACATACGTTTCACTTGATGGTAGCGTCCTTCGAATAACTCCACTCTGGCCGTCTGCTCAGCGAGGATCTCCAATTTGGCGGGTTTAGTGAGCTCTTTTTCACCATTGAGCTGGATGCCACGCTCGAACATTTCGATGTAGCTCTCATCGATTGGGTCTGCCAACGTCGCTTCATAGATCTTACCCAGCTTGTGACGAGGTGAAGTGATACGGTGACACCACTGTCCGTCATCACTTAGCAGTACCATTCCGGTCGTATCAACATCTAATCGACCTGCAATGGTCAGGTTATCGACACGGGGGAGTTCGATAAGTCCTAGCACCGACGCATGATCACCCTCATCGTGCGAGCAGACGAAACCAACGGGCTTATTGAGCATGATGTAGCGATCACGTGGCGCTTCAATTTCGTAGCCGTCCAGAAGGACATCGTCCTCTTCGGTTACTTTGCGTGCAGGGTTCTTTTCGAGTTCGCCATTCACTCGTACCTGTTCGGCGTGCAGCATGCGTTTCACCTCTTTACGAGAGAAACCGGTGGATTGAGCAAGGTACTTATCGAGTCGCATAGGAAGGGTTCACCTGAATTAATATCCGTGCATTATACCGGAGCAGTCGATGGCTGCGAACAATCAGGTGATTTCTTATCTCGATTCGCTAAAATAGTAGCTCAAACTGTTAGGAGTCGTGTGTGAAGCTATTTGTTGATGATCTTACCCATGTTGATTTCACCTATTTGGACGCTCAGCGCGGGCTTGTGGGCGAGTCTTGGGCTGTTCGTTTGGAGTTGGATGGCCAATTAAACGACGAAGGGATGATTGTCGATTTTGGCATCGTTAAAAAGCGCGTGAAACAGTGGTTTGATGCTGGCTTAGATCACTCGTTAGTGATTTCAGATCAGACACCTAACTTAAGGGTGACCGAAGAAGAGCAAAACAGTGTGGTGGAGTGGCAATACCCGTCGGGTCAAACACTTCGTTGCAGCGCGCCTCATCAAGCCTTTGAGATACTGCCGGTTGATGCGATTGAACCTGAGCCGGTCGCTCGTTGGTGTGAACAGGAATTAGCTGCGATTTTTCCAACAGTCAGTGGCATTAAAGTAACGCTCTATCCTGAAGTGATTGAGGGTGCCTACTACCACTATACACACGGTTTGCAAAAGCACGATGGTAACTGCCAACGGATCGCTCATGGACATCGCTCAAGAATTCATATTTTAATCGATGGCGAGCGTGATCACGCTTTAGAGGCGCAGTGGGCAAATCGTTTTGAAGATATCTACATTGGCACCGAAGATCACGTGATCAGTCGAACGGAGCAGTGCATTGATTTTGCATATCAGGCACCTCAGGGGTCCTTTAGCCTGACCCTACCGAGTTCTGTTGTCTACATGATCGACACGGAATCTACTGTGGAGTTGATCGCCCATCATCTGGCGCAAACCCTCGCTAAATCGTTACCAGGAAGGCAGATCGAAGTGCGTGCGTTTGAAGGGATTGGTAAGGGTTCAATCGCAACGGCTTAGCGATCGAACTCCAGGTTATCAATCAGACGAGCGTGACCCAAATAGGCGGCTGCTAAAATCACTAATTGAGTGTCATGCGATGTCGCGGGCTGCAGCGTGTTGCGATTAACTACGTGCACATAATCACGACGGAACCCTGCCGCTTCTAACGCTTCACTCGCCTTGACCTGCAGAACCGCAAACTCATTATTGCCCGCTTGAACTTGATCACGGATCTGAGTCAGTTGTTGATAGAGCGCTGGCGCAGCGGCCAACTCGCTGTCGGTTAAATATCCGTTGCGAGAACTCAGTGCTAAACCAGACTCTGCGCGAGCTGTCTCTTCACCGACTATTTCAATCGGCATTGAAAGGTCTTGGACCATACGGCGAATGACATGGAGTTGCTGGAAATCTTTGCGACCAAAAACGGCTAAATCGGGTTGAACCAGGTTAAACAGTTTATTAACGATGGTCGTTACACCGCGAAAATGCCCGGGACGGCTTGCTCCACAGTAGAGATTAGAGACTTCTGGTACCTCAACAAAGGTCTGCGAATCACGACCGTTGGGGTAAACCTCCCCTTCAGCAGGCGCAAACAGCAGATCGCAACCAAACTCTTTAAGACTAGCCTGATCCTCTTCGAGGGTCCGCGGATAACGCTCTAAGTCGTCGGCGTTATTGAATTGTAATGGGTTAACAAAGATCGATGAGACGACAAAATCTGACAATTCAC
>CATEEE010000088.1 GCA_949499045.1 Marinobacterium sp. xm-d-530
AGTTATGTCTGACACTAAAAACATCAAACTCGCGAGCATTGGCCAGGTAAGTTGTAACACCTGCAGTTTGAGTACGCTTTGCTTGCCTGTGTCTCTAAATGATGAAGAGGCGCTACGCCTGGATGACATAGTTGATAAGAGTAAGCCACTTCACAAAGGTGACTTTCTGTTTAGACAAGGTGAAGAGTTCACGTCGCTCTTTGCTATTAGAGCTGGGTCGCTGAAAACCTACTCTGTAAACCCAGAGGGTGAAGAGCAGATCAACGGTTTCTACTTCCCAGGTGAACTGGTTGGTTTAGCCGGTTTCGACTCAGGCAGCTACCCAATGTCGGCTAAAATGCTTGAAACAACGACCGTCTGCGAGATCCCCTTTTCACGCTTGGATGATCTAGCCGGACAAATGCCTGAGTTGCGTCGTTCTGTGATGCGCTCCATGAGTCACGAAATCAGTGATGATCAGCAGATGATGATGCTGCTCTCTAAAAAAACCGCTGAACAACGTATCGCGACTTTCATCTTCAAGCTATCACAACGATATGCCATTCGCGGTTACTCGGCCCAGTCTTTCCGCCTCTCTATGTCTCGTAACGAGATTGGTAACTACCTAGGCTTGGCAGTCGAGACCGTGAGTCGAATCTTTACCCGTTTCTCTTCACAAGAGTTGATACAAGTAGAAGGTAAAGAGCTGGAAATTCTTGATCAAAAAGCACTTCTTGAAGCGGCAGGTGAAGCACCGAGCCCTGAGTGCAATCAACACCACGGTTAAAAAAGGATCTTTAATGTCTTACGACGAGCACTACGTAAAATCGGTTGTCCGTTCTATTCCAGATTGGCCAGAGCCTGGTATTCTTTTCCGTGATATTACGCCGATTTTTCAGGATCCACGCGCGTCTCGCATGGTTGCGAACGCATTTATTGATCGCTACATGCAGATGGATATTACCCACATCGCGTGTATCGATGCACGAGGCTTTCTGTTTGGCGCCATCATTGCACACCAGCTTAACAAGCCTCTGATTCTGGTACGTAAAAAGGGCAAGTTACCGGGTGATACCATTCACCAAGACTATACGTTGGAGTACGGTACTGCATCGGTTGAGATTCAAAAGGATGCCGTTGTAGCGGGTGATAAAGTGGTACTGATCGACGATCTAATTGCCACCGGTGGCACCGCTCTAGCAGCGTGCACACTTATCAACGGACTAGGGGCTAGTGTTGTAGAAGTGGCAGCGCTAATTGACCTGCCAGATCTTAACGGATCACAAAAAATCCAAGACACCGGAATCCCCGTATATTGTTTACTGGCCTACGACGGTCTCTAATGGAAACCGAGGTTTAGTCACCTCGGTTTTTTTTATACCTATAAACGATAAAAAATTAATGTTTAATGGAGTTTTAAATGCTTCGACTCTCGACCACCCTACTCGCTGCATCAATCATGGCGACAACCGCACAAGCTGAGCAGGTTCAGATTCCTTTTGATGGGTTAACACTTAACGCCAATCTTGAACTGGCCGCTGATAAGTCACTCGCAGACGGTGTCCTAATGCTGACGCACGGCACACTGGCTCACAACGAAATGGAGATCATCAGCTACGTGCAGGAACAGATGGTCGATTACGGCATCTCTACCCTAGCCATCAATCTAAGTTACGGCTTAGATAATCGTGAATCAGCCATGTACGACTGTACCGTCCCTGCTCAACACACCATGCAGCAGGCAACGGCTGAAATGGAGGCTTGGCAGACTTGGCTTGATGGACAAGGTGCAGGCGATCGTTGGGTTATGGGTCACTCACGTGGCGGTAACCAGACTGCTCAATTTGCTGCAGCCAACCAAGATAAGATCAAAGGTCAGGTTCTGCTAGCACCTGCAACCTGGGATTACACGAAGACTCTAGAGGGTTATGGCAAGCGATATGAAACGCCAATCGAGCCGATCCTAGAGAAAGCTAATGGTATGGATGCTAAGGCGATGATCGATGGTATTGATATCATCTACTGTGAGAACAGTGGTGCATCGGCTGAAGCGGTCTTGAGCTACTACGGCAACTACCCTGAATACGACACACCTACCGTGTTAAAAGAGACCAACATACCTACCCTGGTCATCGCGGGCAGCTTGGACACAGTGGTTGCAGATCTTCCTGAAAAGATGGAAAGTATCGATAAAGAGAACATTGAACTAGTAGTCGTTGAGGATGCAGATCACTTCTTCTTAGATCTGTTTGCCGACGAGGCGGTGGAATATGCGGTCGATTTTATCGAAAACTTGTAGCGCACTTCTTCTCAGCTTGGGCCTTATGGTAAGCGCCCAAGCCGAGGTAAGACTTGAGACAGCCAGAGATCTTCAATCGCTTGGTCAAGCAAACCCAAACGAAGTGATCGTTCTGCTGGTATCTCAAGATGGCTGTGCCTTCTGTGTTACCGTGAAAGAGGACTTTCTTAAGCCTCTTTTACAAACGAATGATGCACCCCCTATCCAGATACTGGATCTTAGTAACCCTAAGCCTGTCATTAACTTTGATGGCTCAACAGGTTCAGCAGAACAGGTGGCTAAGAGCTTGGGTGGACGCTTCACTCCGACGATTCTATTTGTCGATGCGCAAGGCGAAACCCGCGCTAAAAAGATTGTCGGTGTGAACACACCTGAGTTCTACGGCTACTACATCGACGAAGCGATCAAATCGGCTCGAAAGAGTTTTTAAAGTCAAAAACTAATGCAGGCAGAGGGCTCTCTGCTTGCATCCCTTCTACTTGCATACCTTCTAGCAGAACAACATAATAGCGCCCCTTCACCTAATCCGCATTTAGAGGTTTTATGCTCTGGTTTCGTAACGCTATTTGGTACCGATTTTCTCCCAGCGATTCATTCAATGAAGCCGCACTGATGGAGGCACTAGAAGCCAGACCATTCGCTCCCTGCAAAGGGGCTGAACCACGATCAGTCGGTTGGGGTGAAGTGGCACCGGGTGTTATCGATTCACCGGTACTGACCAGTCACGGCTTTCACCTAATCTCACTTCGTGAAGAGGAGAAGATCCTTCCCTCCAGCGTTATTAAAGATCAGCTCAACGAGAAGGTGGAGCAGATTGAAGCCACTGAAGATCGTAAGGTCTATCGTAAAGAGAAGGTACAGCTTAAGGATGAGATCACACTGACTCTGCTGCCGCGAGCCTTCACACGACGCAAAACCACACGCGCCCTGATTGCTCCTCACCACAAACTGCTGATTATTGAAGGCAGTAGTTTTAAACGTGCTGAAGAGCTGCTAGGCACGCTGCGTGAAGATTTAGGCACACTATCAGTAAAACTGACCTCAACGGCACTTCCTGCCAACAAAGTATTCAGTGACTGGCTACTAGAAAACCGTGACCTTCCACGTGCGCTTGAACTGGGTGCTGTAACCGAATTTACCGACCCGCTAGAGACCACCAGCCAGATCAAGATCAAAGGCCAAAACCTGACCGATAAAGAGATTCAAGCCCACCTTAGCGGCGGCATGCTAGCGGAGCGCCTCGAACTGGTGTGGCGGGATCAGCTACAATTTGTCATGCACTCGGATCTAACGCTGCATTCGATTAAAATGACCGATCAGTATCAAGAACAGCAAAATGATCGAGAGCATGAGGATGAAGCCTTAGCCCTTGATGCTGACTTGGCCCTGTTGGGCATTGAATTTACCCGCCTACTCCCAGAGCTCCTCGAAGCCCTTGGCGGTGAAGCAGACGAGGCTTAGTTTTGGCAAAGACCTACTCCGTAAAAGAGATCTTCTACACCCTACAGGGCGAAGGCTTTCACGCAGGCCGCCCTGCCGTGTTCTGTCGTTTTGCGGGATGTAACCTTTGGAGTGGTCGCGAAGTCGATAGAGTAGCTGCCGTCTGTCAGTTTTGTGATACCGATTTCGTCGGTACTGATGGTCAAAACGGTGGTAAGTTCACCTCCGCAGAAGCCTTAGCTAAAACAATCGCTGACTTCTGGCCTGATCGTAAACAGGGACAACCCTTTGTCGTCATTACAGGGGGTGAGCCTGCCCTGCAGATGGACAGCGATCTAATCGATGCCCTGCATAACGCAGGGTTTGAGATCGCCATTGAGACCAACGGCACCCTCCCTCTTCCTGAGGGGATCGATTGGGTCTGCGTTAGCCCAAAAGGGAGCTCTGAGATTACCCTTTTAGAAGGTCACGAACTCAAACTGGTCTACCCCCAAAAAGAGCTGAGAGCACAACCAGAACAGTTCCAGAATCTGCAGTTCGAGCACTTCTACATCCAACCCCTAGATGACCAAAACGCGCTTGAAAATCGCGCACGTTGTGTCGAATATTGCATGCAAAATCCTCAATGGAAATTAAGCATTCAAACCCACAAAATCCTTGACATCGACTGATCGTTTTTAGCACCTAATTCTCTAAAATCGACCACCCCAGTAACCATAGGGGCTAGCAAGGTATGCTCACATTATCTGTGGATAACCTTGTGCATAGAGTCACAGCACAGGAAATAAACCGTCATAAAAAGGTAGAATCAGCAAATTGGTTAAAATTTAACCAATTAAAGTAAACCCTTACTAGACAAGAACTTATATCGATAATATAAACTTATATCGTCTATTTTTGCCCTAAATAGTGATTAATGTCGAAAATAAAACTAAAGTTAGTACTTTAACGACACTAATGCACAATTGTTATTTCAAATTAAGTTTGATACTGGTATCAACACGATTTGAATTCAAAATTGAGCATTGGATATGGCTGTGGATTTAAATTAGAAAGGTCTAATATTTAAATTCAAATTAAGCTTGATACTCAGGTTATAAAGACAAAGATCTGGGATTTACTGATACGGAAATTCTCTGCCTAAAACTAGACAAAAGTATTGATGAATATCTTTACTAAGATTCTTGGAACACCGCTTATATTTATTTATCGATCAACCACTCTCAACAAACGATCAAGCTGACGCTTAGGAAGCAGTTTTTCTAACCAGTAGAGAGCTTTTGTAGGAGGAGTAATGTAGTAATTCGCTTTGGGTTTTCGTGCATTGATAGCATGTTCTAGCGCGTTAAAAACATATTCTTGAGGGTAATTTCCAGCGCTCTCATAATCAGGTTTATTCAGGCGTGGTAATACGATCTCGTTGTAACGATCTTTGTTAACTGAGTGCTCGACATCCACATGTTTCAATAGCGCTTTTAGAGCGTTAGCTCTGAATTTACTTTCCACGGGACCTGTATTGAGGAGACAGAATTCGATACCACTGTCTTTCATCTCTACGCGCATAGATAGAACCATGCCTTCAAGGGCGTATTTGCTTGCGACATAAGCTCCACGACAAGCCATACCTACAAACCCAAGCACAGAACTGTGAATGACGATTCGGCCTTCTCCTTGCTGGTGCATGAATGGAATGACAAGCGTATTGAGATGGTGCAATCCGAAGACATTCACCTTGAACTGTTCTTCAAACGCTTCGACGGGTAAGTCTTCTACGAAACCTGCTTGGCCAAACCCTGCATTCTGAAAAACTACGTCAATACGGTTATCCAGTAATGTCATTGCATTATTAAAACCAGAGTCGATGCTGGCGTAATCGGACATTTCCATGTGAATAGAGGGGACACCTTTAGAAGCGAGTGCTTCAGCATCTTCTCGAGAGCGAACGGTCCCAACAACACGATACCCCTGTTCTTTTAAGCGTAAAGCGCAGTGGAAGCCAATACCGCCAGGTGAGGCGCCTGTAATCAAAATATGTTTCATAAATTGTTATTAATTAGTTGGTATGTGGCTCTTCAGTGACCCTAATCACCATACCATCCAAAGAGTATTTTTCTCGTATCTTGAATTTTAAATCTTCAAGCTCAGCCCTTGTACCGGGACCGATATACGTTCTGATTAATCCATTTTGTTTATCATAATAAGCTGAAAAGCCGGCTCTATTTAGATCAGAAACAAGTGACTTCGCATTTCTTTCATCTTTGAAAGAGGCTATATGAAGTGCCCAATTAAAATCTATTTCTTCTTTGATAGGTTGAATTTTAGAGGTGTTCGATGCACCTACATTATCGATTCTAGTCAATGTAATAGAAGAGTTTTTTTCATCAGGTAACGTTTGAGCTTGAGAAGTCGTTGACTCTACAACTGCTCCATTCACTGGATTGGATTCAGCAATTCGATGTGTTTGATTACTTAGAGGTGCCTCAGGCGATTCCTGGTAGATCAAAGCAAGTATAATGAAAACAAGTACTACTGCGAATGATAGCCTATGCAGGTTTGATAAGCCCTTTGAATCCTTATCCTGATGGTTACGAGTTTCATAATTGATATTGAATTTTTTACATACTTGATCAATTAATTTTAAAGGATCGATGTTGTTACCGATTACATTGATTGATTCGTTTAAGTATTTTGCTGCTGTTCTGTTTCCGTTCTGAATCAGAAAACGTGCGAATCTTTGTAAAGTCTCATTTTTTCCAAAATAGGACTCAATGAATGATTGCTCCAGTTGAACAGCCAATTCATAACGGTTCGAAAACTGCTTTGTTTCTAGAACGGTAGACTTAAATGAACAACCTAATACTTTTGAGGTGCGATTTAGATGTTTAACTATGTCTTCGAGATCTGGAAAATGCTCTACGGCCATTTTCCATTGCGGTGATTCGAACTTATCTGAAGATTCAGCTTCTTGATAAGCTTGCTCGTCTTCTTTGTAGTGTGACTTGGCTTCATGATTACGGTTTTGATCATATTTAGACCTTAAATCTGAATCTAGAAGTATTTCAGCGGCCTCGTTTATTAATCTCATCCGTTCATTGGCATAGTTCACATCGCCCTCGTATCTGTCTGGGTGATACATCATCGACAGAGCTCGCCAAGCTGCTTTGATTACAGCATGTTCAGCGCTTGGTAATACTCCAAGAATGGCATAATAATCGTTACTCATATCCATCGATATATTCCTGGTAGATCCTGTACAAAGTTTAAAATAGACAAATTAGAAACAAACTTCTCTATCTTTTGGCAACACTACTGCATTATCTGTCCAATCAAATGAACTAGGGTCACTGTTTAGCCAGCTGCCTGTATATACAACACCCTTTGCACCTTCAGGATAAGTATTTATAGCGTGACACCCAAGATTGGAAAGGCCAATCATCTTGTTGTTTAGCTTGAACAGGTAAGTAACCGTCTCGCAAACGCCTGCGCCGTTGTAGTACTTGTGTAATACGGGTGTAGTGATGTTTATGGCGTGTTTGGTTTCAATGAAGGCAACTTTCCTATCGGATGAAATTTCAATCATCAATTCACTAGTATTACATCCACTAAACGGACTTTTTGAACGCTCTGATGAATCAACAAATAACCAAGTTGAAAGTGAGATGAGAATGATCAGTGTCAGTATTAAAAGGTCATTTTTAGTAACGAATTTTGTTCTCATAATCCTGATCTTCTGAGCCTCTAGCTGGGAATATGCAGCGATACCGGCTCAATGGAACAATTCGCTCAGCCTCTTCTCCTTCATAGAAGTTGAGAGCAATGAATCCCCTTACTGAAGAGTCGGCATCTTGAATCGAGGATGCTATTTTTTTCGGAAACAATAAAACCATAGCAACCAAGAATAAAACAGAAGCCCCTACTAATTTGTAGGTTTTAACTTTAATCATTTCTACCTACTGATCATTCCAAAAATTGATAATAACAAACAATGAGACTTGGTTTCTATCCATGGTGTGATTGAACAATTAAAATTCAAAAAGCGTTATTCTCTATATAAATCAGTAACTTGTATCCATGCCTTTTACTCTCTTCAAAGCGTTATACTGTCTATTCGTAAAAAGTATCTATTATGAATCTATGTCAATGTAAAAACGTTCAAGGTATTCTAACTTAATAGTCTATGTAACTAGATCAAAAAGGTGGCCTATGAATCATGAGGAAG
>CATEEE010000089.1 GCA_949499045.1 Marinobacterium sp. xm-d-530
ACACTGACAGCCTCATCAGCCAGAGCGTGCGCTTCACGCTTCAACGCCTCAGTGTCATTAACAATGCCTGGTCCGGCATCAGTCAGAGCGCACACCCCGTTCATAGCGACATTAAAACAGGCTTTCTGCCAGATCTTGTTCAGTGGTTGATCAACATTAGAAGCGGTAATACCGGCCTCAGTTAGTATCTTCTCTAATTCAAGCGCGGCTGAACGAGCATGTTGATCGTTTGGATTGAGTGGACCAAACCAGGTATCACTGAATCCGTGCGAGCGAACAGAGCCAGGCTCAATCTGAGTCGCGGGAATCATGGTGACACCATGAATAACTGATTGTTTAACCTGCTCAGCTAGTCGCTGACCGTTACCCAACCCATTTTGGAGCATCACGATGATCGAAGAAGGTGACAGTTTCGCTTCAACGGCCTTAATGGCCTCTTCACTTTGGTAGGTTTTAGTGAACACCAGTACAAACCGAGCATCACTCGCTTGCTCTAACTGCACCGCATCGGGGTAGACCGTAAACGTCTGATCACTGGTTTCAACTTTAAGTCCCTGCGAGTTGATTACTTCGGCATTACTGCTTGAGCGATTAACCAGTTGAACGCTGTAACCCGCTTTTGAGATACACCCACCAACAAAAGCACCCAGTGCGCCAGCCCCTAAAATCATGACATCATTCATAAACACTACTCAGCTTTTAATCCCTTCATAAACTCGATCGTAGCACCGATGCGAGGCACTTTCTCCGTGCTTTGGTGATAAACAAGATAAAACTCCCGTTGAACTTCAACGTCTGGTATCAGTCGGACTAACTGATCAGCTTCTGTTAATAAAAATCGGTGAAGTGTTCCAATTCCTAGCCCCGCTTTAACCGCTTCAACCTGACCTATGGGTGAGTAGATTGCTGTTTGTGATTGCCACTGCGGCCATACAGAGCGGGGTGTATTCAGCCTGTCTGAAAAAAGCAGATCTTCTACGTAACCAATCAAACGATGCTTCGACAAATCCTCAATAGACTCGGGCACTCCGTATTGATCTAGATAGCGTTGTGACGCATAGAGACCAAGGCTGTAGCTACCTAAGCAGATAGAGTCCAGCTTAGGCTCGGTTGGTTTCCCCACCATGACTGCAATATCCGCTTCACGCCTAGATAATGAAAAGCCCCGAGACTGAGGGACAATTTCTATATTTAGATCAGGGTTAATCTGTAGAAAAGAGTTCAGCTGCGGTGTCAGTACGCGTAGGGCAAACCCCTCTGGTGCTGCGACACGCACAGTACCACTGACCGAGCTGCTATCACTACCAAAGATCTCACCGGCCGCTTCGATTTCGGCTTCTGCTCGCTCAAGATAGTGCATTAAACGCAACCCTTCATCGGTCAGTTTCAGGCCTTTACTCAATCGAATAAAGAGAGGCGTTCCGGTCCTCTGTTGCAGATATGAGAGGTGGCGCGACAGTGTAATCGTCGAGATATTTAAACTATCTGCCGCCTTTCCCATCTGCCCTGCCCTAGCGACAGCAAGAAAGTAACGAGCATCTTCCCAATTAAATGTTGAACTGCGCATAACCCACCTAAGTGATCTGTCATTTTTGAAACATCATACAATAATTATTTTCTATTGTTGCAACAAATATGATGCTATCTAATAGATTCATACAAACAAAGGAGATATCCATGTCTATCGTTGGTAACTACATTGGCGGCCAGCACGTCGCTTCAAACTCAGGTCGTACAGCCCCTGTTTACAACCCAGCTACTGGTGCTCAATCTAAAGAAGTCGCTCTTTCATCCGCTGATGAGACACGCGCTGCAATTGCAAATGCACAAGAGGCATTTGAGACATGGAGCAAAGTCACTCCACTTAACCGCGCTCGTATCATGTTCAAGTTCAAAGAGCTGATCGAGAAAAACGCGGATGAACTGGCTGAACTGATCGTTTCTGAACACGGTAAAGTATTCTCTGACGCAAAAGGCGAACTGACTCGTGGTCTTGAAGTTGTTGAATTTGCCTGTGGCATTCCACACCTGCAAAAAGGCGAGCATAGCCTAAACGTCGGCAGTGGTGTTGATAGCTACAGTCAGATGATGCCTATGGGTGTGTGTGCGGGTATCAGCCCATTCAACTTCCCAGCTATGGTTCCAATGTGGATGTTCCCTGTGGCAATTGCCTGCGGTAACACTTTCGTAATGAAACCTTCTGAGAAAGATCCAACAACGACTATGCGTCTGGCTGAGCTTCTAACGGAAGCCGGCCTTCCAGATGGTGTTTTCAACATCGTCAACGGTGACAAAGAGGCGGTCGACGTGCTTTTAACAGACGAGCGCATTCAAGCGGTCAGCTTCGTAGGTTCTACGCCAATCGCAGAGTACATCTACTCAACAGCAAGCGCTCACGGTAAGCGTGTACAGGCGCTCGGTGGCGCGAAAAACCACATGATTGTAATGCCAGATGCTGAGCCATCTCAGGTTGTTAACTCTCTAATGGGTGCTGCATACGGTTCGGCTGGCGAGCGCTGCATGGCGATCTCTGTAGCAGTCTGTGTAGGTGACGAAGTTGCAGATCACATGATTAAAGACCTAACAGCTGCTATAGACGGCATGACTGTAGGTAACGGCATGTCGACTCCAGAGCCGCACATGGGCCCGCTCGTTAGCCGTGTCCACGCTGACAAAGTATTGGGTTACATCGATTCAGGTGTTGAAGAAGGCGCAACTCTTGTAGTTGATGGCCGTAACTTCAAAGTTGTCGATCACGACAATGGCTACTTCGTTGGCCCAACTCTGTTCGATAACGTTAAGCCAGGCATGCGCATTTACAACGAAGAGATCTTTGGTCCAGTACTAGCGGTTGTTCGTGTAAACAGCTACGAAGAAGCGCTAAACCTGATCAACGAGCACGAATACGGTAATGGTACTGCGATCTTCACTCGTGACGGCGACACCGCTCGTAACTTCTGTGAAAACGTACAAGTGGGCATGGTGGGTGTCAATGTACCAATCCCAGTACCCATGGCATTCCACAGTTTCGGTGGCTGGAAACGTTCACTGTTCGGTCCTCTTCACATGCACGGTCCAGACGGCGTTCGCTTCTACACTCGTATGAAGACCATCACTGCTCGCTGGCCAACCGGACTAAGTGCAGGCCCAGAGTTCACAATGCCAACAATGAAGTAATCTTCATTGACGCATTAAAAAGACGACCCTCGGGTCGTCTTTTTTGTCTAAACCTAATATTCCACATCTTAAAATCGATGCACTAAAGGTTTAATACATTTATCTACTTTTTCGCATTAAAGTGATGAAACTACTTTAGGAATTGAACATCGTGAATACTATCGCTGCAAACTCAGATTTAACACGTGAGCGTAACAAGGTTATCTTTGCTGGCATCTGTTCAATGATCCTAACGGTTGGCATTGCTCGCTTCGCTTATACGCCTCTGCTACCACAGATGTTGGAACAGACGGATCTATCAAAATTGGTAGGCGGTTGGCTAGCGACCTA
>CATEEE010000090.1 GCA_949499045.1 Marinobacterium sp. xm-d-530
CGGGCAAAGTTAGACACTAAACCTTCCACCCAAGCTTCTGTTGCTTCAATGCCATTGGCTGCAATCGCCGACGCGACCAGTGATTGGTTGTAGACGTTGCTTGAAGAGCGGATACAGATTCGTCCCTTCCACTGCTCATCGGTGAGTGCTTCGTAAGTACTGAGTTGCTCTGGATTAACGCGATCTTTTGCATAGATGATCGGGCGAGCACGGCTCGTCATACCAAACCAGTGGCTATCAATATCACGAAGGTTAGCCGGGATTGCACCGTTTAACGTTGCGGATTCAACAGGCTGAGTCAGTCCCATCTCTTTGGCACGATGCAGGCGGGCAACGTCTGCGGTAATCAGCAGGTCGGCTGGTGATGCTTTGCCTTCCATCTTCAACCGACTTAACAAGGCATCATCGTTACCTGTAAGAAGATGAACTTCGATACCTGTCTTCTGGGTAAACTGATTCAGTAACGGTTGAATCAGTGCCTCTTTACGTGATGAATAGAGATTGATGTCAGCGACGGCAGTAGTAGTAAAACAGATTGCTGCAACAGCGCTAATACGACGAATCCACATGTTTGTTTCTCCTTGAGATGCTAATTATAAACCGGCCTTACTCATCCTTTAAATAAGAGCCTTAGAACATTTGAGAATCATTACTAATCTTTTATTGAAATAATGATGCGATTCTACATGAGAATCATTTTCATTTGCAATACGGAATTTAAATTGATTTTGACATCGTCTCTCTCTTAAGTAGGCTGTTCATTACCACCAATCAAAAGAGTCATGTGTCATGAGCGTTGTTCAGTTTCACGAATACCCCACCCAAGATGGATATAAGCTATTAGAGATCTCGCTTAATGCTGAGAAATCACTGAATGCTTTGACGCTAGAGATGATTCAGTTGATCGAGCCTCGTTTAAAGAAGGCTGCAGTTGATGACAGTATCAAAGCGGTATTGCTGACCAGCGCAGGTGATAAAGCTTTTTGTGCCGGTGGTGATGTGGTTAGCCTCTACCGCTCGATTACCTCGGGCGACAACCCTAATTTCCCAACCGACTACTTTACCCACGAGTATCGTTTGGACTACCGCATTCACACCTTCCCAAAACCGATTATCTGTTGGGGCAGTGGCATTGTGATGGGTGGCGGTATGGGGCTGATGAACGGTTGTAGCCACCGTATCGTGACGGAAACCTCACACATGGCGATGCCTGAGGTGACGATTGGGCTCTTCCCCGATGTTGGTGGTTCGTTCTTTTTGAATAAGATGCCAGGCCGTACCGGGCTCTTTCTAGGGTTAACTGGGAATCCAATCTATGCCGCTGATGCACTCTTTTTAGGGTTGGCCGATCGTTTTATTGAATCGTCTCGCTATGTTGATCTGGTGGCTGACCTACAAGCCGCTGACTGGACAGGCTGTTGTAAGAAAGCGGTCAATCAGACACTACGTCAATTAGAAAAGAGCTCGGAATCAGCTTTTCGACAGGCTTCGCCCGTTCAAGATCACTATGCCTTTATTCAATCGGTGACTGACCAAGACTCTTTAACTGATTTGATGAAGGCGATGGCCGGTATTGAAAGTGACGACCCTTGGATTCAGCGCTCACAAAAAGCCATCACTCAGGGATCGCCTTTATCTGTTCATTTGATTGCTGAGCAGCTAAAACGGACTCGTCATTTGTCACTAAAAGAGGTGTTTATGTCTGAGCTAATCTTAGCTGTTCAGTGCTGCCAACATCCCGAATTCCCTGAGGGTGTTCGTGCTCTTCTAGTCGACAAGGATCGTAACCCGAATTGGATGTTTAAGTCGGTTGGTGCGGTGGAAACTGCCGTTATTGAAGAGTTTTTTGAAGCGCCTTGGTCTGACAACCCTTTGGCCGGTATCTGAAGAGTGGCTTCAATGTAGGATGTACGCATGGTCACCCTACATTGAATGTTACGCCTACTGATTATTCTTGCGCTGAGCTTCGCGTTTTGCTTTTTTCTCTTGGCGGCGCTGTTCAAAATCCTGTACCGCGTCTTTGCCCAAGTGATGTTCGCCTCGCTCTCTTGCCAGTTCTAGCTGGTGCTGGCGCTCTTGGAAGCGTTTGCGCTGTTTATCGGTGACTTTGTCGAAACAGTGGTGACAGCTTAACCCCTCTTGGAAGTGTTCGTTCTGACGATCTTCAGCCGATAGCGGCATACGACAGGCGTGACACAGCTGGTAATCGCCGGGTTCCAGACCGTGACCTACAGAGACGCGGTTATCAAATACGAAACACTCACCATCCCACATTGAGTTATCGGCAGGCACCTCTTCTAGGTACTTCAAGATGCCACCCTCTAGGTGGTAGACCTCGTCAAAGCCTTGTTCACGCAAGAAAGCGGTCGATTTTTCACAACGGATACCGCCCGTACAGAACATAGCGACTTTCTTATGTTTGCTAGGATCTAGCTCTTCCTTAACATAGCTTGGGAAGTCACGGAAGCTATCGGTATGCGGGTTGATCGCCCCTTTAAAGGTACCGATATCCACTTCGTAGTCATTACGCGTGTCGACCAGCAGTACTTCTGGATCAGAAATGAGGTCATTCCACTCTTTCGGTTTGACGTAAGTACCAACCGTTTTAAGAGGATCAATGCCCTCTACGCCCATGGTGACGATTTCACGCTTCAGTTTTACTTTGGTGCGGTAGAATGGCTGTTCATCAAAGAATGACTCTTTAGAGCTCACTTGATCCAGCGGTGGGTGCTCTTTGAACCAGGCATAAAGGGCATCGATCGCTTCACGACTACCAGAAACAGTGCCGTTGATCCCCTCTTTAGCAAGAATTAACGTGCCGCGAATATCCTGTTCGTTCAGAAAGTCCAACAGAGGCTGACGCAGTGCTTCACACTCCTCGAAGCGAACAAATTGGTAGAGTGCGGATACAACGATATTGGCCATCTATTCCTCGGCATAACTAGTTTGAAAGTGACGCGATTTTACCAGATAAGGCATTAATGTTTACAGGGCAGAATTTTAATCAAGAAAAACGGTAGAATAGCGCTTCTGAGATTAAACGGGTCTTCGTGGAGTTATAGAGTGACGGGTAAAGAGATGATTGGCTTTATTGGGCTAGGCGTTATGGGTAAAAACCTGGTGCTTAATCTGGTTGATAACGGTTATGAAGTCGCAGCATTTGATCTAGACACCAATAAAGTGAACGACGCGATTGCTCAAGCCAATACAGAAGTCCCTGAGCGACAGCAGCCTATTCATGCCTGCTCATCGTTAAATGAGCTATTGGAGCAGCTACCTTCACCACGAACCATTTTTGTCTCTGTGCCTGCGGGCGATGCCGTTGATGATGTTTGCCGCCATCTGATTGATGCAGGCGTTGAGGTTGACGATATTGTTGTGGACACGGGCAACTCGCTTTGGACCGATACACGCGATCGCGAATCTAACTACAAAGAGCATTTTACCTTCTTCTCTACTGCAGTATCGGGTGGCGAAGTCGGTGCACGCTTTGGCCCCTCTTTAATGCCCTCGGGTGATCAAAAAGCATGGTCACGCCTACGTCCCATTATGGAGGCGATCGCAGCGAAAGTGGATGCAACCACAGGACTTCCAATTGAGCGTCGAGAACCAGGTAATCCAGTTACTGAGGGCGAGCCCTGTGCGACTTATATTGGCGATTCGGGTGCTGGTCACTACGTAAAAATGGTTCACAACGGCATCGAGTATGCCGATATGCAGTTGATCTGTGAGGTCTACCACTTCATGCGTCATGCTATGCATATGACCCCGTCAGAGATCGCTTCAGTATTTCGGGAGTGGAGTCATGGTCCGTTGCACTCTTACCTGATTGAGATCAGTGCTGAAGTGTTGGACCAACAGGATGAGTATTCTGGCAAGCCACTAGTGGATGTCATTCTTGATAAAGCGGGTCAAAAAGGGACCGGTCTATGGACCGCGGTTAGTGCGCTTCAGATTGGTACACCTGCACCTACGTTAACGAATGCGGTGTTTGCTCGTTCATTGTCTACGCTGAAATCGATTCGATTGGACGCGTCCAAGGTTCTGCCTGGCCCAACGGGTTTTACACTAGAAGTACCCAAAGATAAATTAATAGAGCAGCTACACGATGCCCTCTATTGCGCCAAAATTTGTGCTTACGCGCAGGGCTATCAACTAATGCAGATGGCAGCAAAAGAGCACGGATGGACTCTCGATTTATCGTCAATTTCAAAGATTTGGCGAGCCGGTTGTATCATCAGAGCTGCATTCCTACAGCCGATATCGGCCGCATTTCAGCGTAACTCTGACCTGCCAAGCTTGTTGATGGATCCGTTTTTCTCAGAGACGTTGGGTAAACATCAAGGCAACTGGCGAGCAATCGTTGCTCAATCGGCCTTAGCTGGGATTCCAGCAGGGGCGATCAGTTCTGCACTGGCCTACTACGACTCTTTCCGTACAGAGGTTTTGCCTGCCAATTTACTGCAGGGTCAGCGCGACTACTTTGGCGCGCACACCTTCGAACGCACTGACCGTGATGATGGGAAATACCACGTGCGTTGGAGTGAACCGGGCAGACCAATGGAAAAAGCGTAAAGATTCACTCACCGGGTTGAGGGCCCTCATAGCCCTCGACGACCACTATATCAGCAACGCCGGCATGCTCACGTAAAGCTTTAGCATTTTGGTAGCCAGATGAGTGGTAGCAATCCAGAGCCTGTTGATAGCTCGGGAACTCTATAATCACATGGCGTGATCGAACACTCCCCTCTACTTGTTGATTTTCGCCTGCTCGAACCAAAAACCTTGCACCGAATTGCTGAAAAGGCTCTGAGTTAGCTGCTTGATACAGCTTGTAGCCGTCAGGATCCGATATATCAACGTGCGCCATCCAGTAACCTTTAGCCATCTTCTACCTCTGATTCAGTTTTAAGCCTAAGGCTAACCTGTGCAAAGCCTACACTCAACCAACGGGCTTATCGCCGTGTGAAATGTTTTTAAAACGCCAAGTGTTCACAAGGGTTAAAGCAAAAATGACCGTTGCAGCACCCAGCATCGGCCATTCAGCATTAAATAGATGTGTCGCCATAGCGCCTATCATCACGCAGTTGAGTCCCAATGAGGTTATTAATCGTAGTCGCTTTACCCAAAGGGTTAATCCGCCGACGACTTCAATGACACCGGTAAGATACATAAACCAGAGTGGGTAACCCCAGCGTTCAAACGCTGCTAATTCAAATTCAAGACCGAGCAGTTTGGCACTGCCTGAAGCAACAAAGATGAGAGTGATTAAAGGGGTGATTAACTTATCCATGATTTTCCCTTCTGATGGGTGAGTATGGATTTAGTGTAGTTGAAGATTTGGGGTATGGGTGGTTGTAATGACGACCGCTTTAACGTACGTTTACTGGGTGAGGTATTATTTATGACAACGTTAAACTCTACTGAAGCACGCTCAAACTTTTACGGTCTTTTGGCAGAAGTTAACCGTTCACACCAGCCGATCACCATAACCGGTAAAAATGGAAATGCGGTTTTAGTTTCTGAAAGTGATTGGAATGCTATATCAGAGACTCTTTTTCTGATGGGCATTCCAGGAATGCGTGAGTCAATGGTGGAAGGGCTTAATCAGCCAATATCTGATTGTGATTCCGAGTTGGAATGGTAGGTGATGGCCTGGAAACTCGTGTTTACTAAACAGGCACAAAAGGATGCTATAAAACTTGCTTCAAGTGGTCTGAAATCTAAGGCTAAGGCCATATTAGAGCTTATCCAAGAAGATCCTTTCAAAACATCTCCTAGGTTCGAGGCACTTGTTGGAGATTTATCAGAAGCTTACTCACGACGCATCAACATTCAGCATCGAGTTGTCTACCAGGTTCTTGAAAGCGAACAGACGGTGAAGGTGTTAAGGCTTTGGACTCATTATGAATAGCTGAAAAGTCATGTTGGCGGGTGTTACGCGGGCCTTCCTTGGCCCTCGGTCCGTTGGACCTGACTAAAGTCAGTCCAAAATTGCTATCCTGCAATTTTGTCGAACCCTGCGGGTTCTCAATCCGCGCCGGATACAAATAAAAAGGCCACTCCCTTTCGGGGTGGCCTTTTTATTTGTATATGGTGGGGTCGACGGGGTGTGAAATCCCCTCGCAAGCGGTGTCTGGAATGTAATGTAGACGCCATGGCTTGCTTAACCTTTATGGATATATAATACATCAAGCATAGGAAAAAATACCGTAA
>CATEEE010000091.1 GCA_949499045.1 Marinobacterium sp. xm-d-530
AAGTATGTGAATACCTTGATCTGATGCTTCATAAGCAACAATCAAAGAAAGCTCTGGCAATATTAATCGACGTCCGCGTACTCCCTCTCGTTTAACCCCCAACTTCGGATGATCCAAGAGGTTAGTAACTTGCTTGACGATTAAATCATCAGTTTTCTCAGCAACTTCTGGATTGTATTGGTAAAGGTAGGCAAATATCTTCTCGCGATCATTAAGAGATTCTTGCTCCCATAAAATCATGCTTTGTTAGCCGCACGTATTTTAGCTTTGCGCTTTTCCATCTCGATCTGGGCATCATTTCCAGTGTAGAAAGTAACATTGCCAACATCGTATTTAGCAAAAGCTTCATTGATTTGATTAGCAAGCCAGCTCTCTTGATTAGTAACCTTTCGCTGCTCTTCAGCAAGTTGTTCGGTAAGTTCTCGGCATGCATCACTCAAAGTTCGACCTTGGCTTGCAGCCATTTTCTGCGCAAGCTGTTTTGTCTCTTCATCAACACGAAACTGAATTCGACTTTCCATAAAAAACCTCGATATTTGTCATGACAAACGTCAGTACGAATAGGTTATCACTATTTCAGTTCGTTACAACTTTTTAAAAAGAGTCCGACTGTATGTAGGAACGAATTGCCGAAGGCAAACCGTGACAGTGTTTGTAGAAACATCAGATAGCCGTGTCAGTCTTAAGGCCAGACACGTTAGCCTTGTACTAGGTTTTGCAGCAACGGTGTTTGGCCTTCAGCCTGACACCACTTGCAAATTGCACGCAAGATTGAATTAAGCGCTGAACCAAACCCCTCGTTGGTTATAGCGATGGAAAATCCAGAATCCCATTAATGCTCTGACCAAAAACGCAGCGGTGAATGACAGCCATAGGCCGGTATTACCGAGACCTTGGGTTAACCACCAGAGCGGTAAAAACGTGCCAAATACGGTGACAACCATGATGTGTAACATCGCTTTAGATTGAGTCGTACCGACAAGAACCCCATCTTGGAAGTAGCTCCATACAGCAATCAATGGAAGCACCCAGATAAAGATCAGATAATCATGTGCGACAGCCAATACCGATTCAATACTGGTCATCAGACTAAGAATGAAGTGCCCACCCAGCAGGAACGTTAGCGTAAGGCCTAGCGCAAACACCAATGACCAAATAGCCGAGCTTTTCATGGCGCGATAGAACTTGTCGCGATCCTTAGCGCCTGCGTAGCGTCCACATATCGCCTCTGCAGCGTGGGCGAATCCATCCAAAGCGTGTGAGATGAGCATCAAGAAGTTCAGTAGCAGAGCATTTGCCGATAGGATGTCCGTTCCGAGTCGCGCACCTTGTGAGGTGAAAAAGGCGAACATAAAGAGCAGTGACGCGGTACGAACAAATAGGTATTTATTAACGGTAAAAATGTCGCGGTAGGCGGATAGTTGCCGCAGTGCATTTGGCAGAATGGCACCATCAATAATCTTTAAATGGCGCTTAATCAGCACCAAGCCGAGAATGACTCCCGCGTATTCAGCAATCAGTGTCGCGCTGGCAACACCCTCTGCTCCCCAGCCGAAGCCTAAGACAAAAAGTAGGTCTAAAACTAGGTTGGTCAGATTGACGACGGTCATGATAATCAACGGAGAACGAGTATCCTGGTTACCGACAAACCAGCCGACTAGCAC